>JAIDRE010000025.1 GCA_029061925.1 Muribaculaceae bacterium
AGCTGGCGTTGAGGAGGTATCTTTGACATCGACAGTAAGAAAATACAATTAGAAGAAGAGGAGCTGCGCACCCACGTTCCCGATTTTTGGGAGCATCAGAAAGAGGCGCAGGCCCAGATGAAAAAAATCAAAGACCTTGAAGCCTGGATTAAAGGTTATGCCGAGGTCGAGGCTGCTGTCGAAGAGTTGCAGAATGGCTGGGACTTCTACAAGGAAGAACTCATTGACGAGTCGGAACTTGATGCGCTTTATGCCGATGCAATCACTAAAATCGAAAGCCTTGAGTTGAAAAATATGCTTCGTCGCGAAGAGGACAAACTCGGCGTCGTACTGAAAATCAATTCGGGAGCGGGTGGTACCGAGAGCCAGGACTGGGCGTCAATGCTGATGAGAATGTATCTGCGTTATGCCGAAAAGAGCGGTTATAAAACTTCAATCGCCAACCTTCTTGAAGGCGATGAAGCAGGTATCAAGTCGTGCACAATAAACATTGAAGGTGACTATGCCTACGGCTATCTCAAGAGCGAAAACGGGGTGCATCGCCTCGTGCGCGTGTCGCCCTACAATGCTCAGGGTAAACGTATGACATCTTTTGCATCGGTGTTTGTGACTCCGCTTGTCGATGATACAATCGAGGTTAAGGTTGAACCGGCATTGTTGTCGTGGGACACTTTTAGAAGCGGTGGCGCCGGCGGTCAGAACGTCAACAAGGTTGAGTCGGGTGTTCGTCTCCGCTATCAGTTCACCGACCCTTATACCGGTGAAAAAGAGGAAATTCTCATTGAGAACACCGAGACCCGCGACCAGCCTAAGAATAAAGAAAACGCTTTGCGACAACTTCGCTCAATCCTCTATGACAAGGAGTTGAAACACCGCATGGAGGAGCAGGCAAAGGTTGAAGCAGGCAAAATGAAAATTGAATGGGGCTCGCAAATTCGCTCATACGTCTTTGATGACCGACGTGTCAAGGACCATCGCACCAACTATCAAACTTCTGACGTTAACGGAGTGATGGACGGTGACATTGACGGCTTTATCAAGGCATATCTGATGGAATTTGCAGGCAACGAAAACGAGTCAAAATGAAAAAGACTACAGTAAATATAATAAAAGTAGGAGGTAAGGTCGTGGAAAATCCACAGGCGCTTGCCTCTTTCCTTGATCTCTTTGCTCGAGTTGAGGGTGCTAAAATTCTGGTGCATGGCGGTGGCACCTCGGCTACAGCTATGGCAGGACGGCTTGGCGTGGCAACTGAAATGGTTGAGGGGCGACGTGTTACGTCACCCGAAATGCTCGAAGTTGCAATGATGGTTTATGGCGGGCTTGTCAATAAAAAGATTGTGGCAGGTCTTCAATATCGCGGCATCAATGCTGTTGGACTCTCAGGTGCTGACTTCAAGGTGATTGAAGCGCACAAGCGTGTCGGCGGAAAGGTTGATTACGGTATGGTCGGCGATGTCGATCGTGTTGACGGAAAGGTCCTTGCCCGACTGATTGCCGATGGCGTTACGCCTGTGCTTGCTCCGTTGAGCTATGACCCATCGACCGGAGGATTTCTGAATACTAATGCCGATACCATTGCATCGTCAACGGCGATTGCGATGGCTGCCGACCCGACTCTGAATGTCAATCTAATATTCTGTTTCGAAAAAGCAGGAGTGTTGATGGATGCCGAAGACGAATCAACCGTGATCGGTCATATCAACCCGTCAATCGCTCAGGATTTAATTCAAAAAGAGATTGTTGCCGGTGGAATGATACCTAAAATAACAAACGCCTTGAACGCTATCGAACAAGGCGTGAATGAGGTGGTTATCACCCGTTATGAAGCTATAGATAATACTCAGGCAGGAACTCACATCACTGCTTGATTCCTGTAATACGGTCTATTGCCGCATCGATTCGTTGGTTTGATTCAGCAAGCCGTTTCGGGTCGATGCGGCCTTCTTTTACGGCTTGAACAATGATTCGGGCGATGCGTGCGGGACGGTCGGGCTCAAATCCGGTTGAAATGTTGTTGCCCATAATTAACATGTCGGCTCCGGCGTTGATAGCATCGACAACGGCATCTTCAATGCGGTAGTTGTCGATTATCCCCTGCATATACATATCGTCTGAGAGGATTATGCCTTTGTAGCCCAACTCGTTACGGAGTAGGTCGGTTAAAACTCGTTTAGAGAGCGTTGCAGGCATGTCGGGGTCGAGCTGACGGTTGAAAATGTGGGCGGTCATGATCAGGTCGGCTTGACCGTTGTCGATTAGGTGTTTAAAGGGGATGAGTTCTTCGGGTGACCAGGTGGTTGTGACGTCGGTCAGTCCATAGTGAGAGTCAGATGTTGCGCTGCCGTGCCCCGGGAAATGTTTTACGGCTGCCAGGATGCCTTTGTCGTGGAGGCAATCGACGGTTAGGCCGGCGTGGTATGCGACTTTTTCGACATCAGATGAGTAGGCGCGATCGAGACCGCCGATAACCGGGCAGTCGTCACGGTGAATGTCGAGCTCGGGTGCGAGATTGACATTGATTCCGGCGGCAGCAAGTTCGTCAGCCATCAGTTTGCCATAGAAAAGTGTTGTGTCGCGATTGTCGATTTCGCCGATTTGACGGGCTGAGGGGAGAGGGGAGTAGCCATATCGGGGTTTGAGTCGTTGAACGCGTCCGCCTTCCTGGTCGGCTGCAATCAAAACACGTCCGCCGGCAAGTTTCTTGAGTTCAGAGGTCAGTTTTGTGAGACGTTCGGCAGTGGTGATGTTTCGAGAGCCGAGAGTGCGTGACCCGGTGAGGTCAACGTCAAAAAGGATGATTCCGCCTACGCCTAAGTCGGTCAGATAGCCGTTAACGGGATTATCGGGGGTTATGGAGTCACCTTTAAATCCTACCATCAGCATTTTAGCCGACATTTTTAGCAGTTGGTCGTCTGAAAAATTAGTGTCGGCGGCATGGATGCTTACGGCTTGAAGTAGTGAAACGGATAGAATGATTGACGATAGAATTTTCATGATTACAGGGTGTGAAAAAATAAGTGAATTGTCATTTTATGCTCGCAAAGTTAAGAAAATTTATGTTATTATTTCAGAATTGTTGTTTTGTTTGAAAAAAGATTGTATTTTTGCGGATGAATAATCTTAGTTAACCATTCTTTTACCACACATTATTAAATTATCCAATCTAATGTCATCGACTTCTGTGTCTCCAAATCTTTGGAAAAAGATTACCGGTTATATTCCGCAAGGCATTCCGTGTCTTGTTATCGTAATCGGTCTGTTCTGGTATATCGGCTATCACATGGGTGTACCGAATATGCTCAACACAATCATGCATACTGCTCACGACCTGTTGATTAATACGGTGCTGTATCTTATGGGTATATGCGTTGTTACCGGTGCAATCGGACGCTTGTTTGTAGAATTTGGAGTCGTTAGCCTGATTGAAAAGATTTTGCGCCCGCTTATGGGTCCGTTGTTTCACCTCCCCGGAGTTGCATCGCTGGGCGCGGTAATGACATTCTTAAGCGATAATCCTGCGATAATCTCGCTTTCTCAGGATAAACGTTTCTCGCAGTATTTCAAGAAATTCCAGTATATTTCACTGACTAACTTCGGTACGGCGTTCGGAATGGGATTGCTCGTAATCGTGTTTATGATCGGACAAGGATATTTTCTTGCCCCGGTGATCGGATTTTTTGGTGCGTTCTGCGGTTGTATAGTCTCGACGCGCATCATGCAGCACTATGTTATCAAAGCCTATCCTCATTTTAAGCATGAAAACGTTATTCAAGAGGATGACGATACGGCGAAAGAGGAGAAACAAGAGGTTAAGTCGCTGCCTATACGTATTTTGAACTCGCTTCTTGATGGTGGTAAAACCGGTGTTGATGTCGGTTTGGCAATTATTCCGGGTGTGTTGATTATCTCGACATTGGTGATGATTCTGACGTTCGGACCTAACGCTCAGGGAGTTTATACCGGAGGAGCGTACGAGGGAATCGAGCTGTTGCCAAAACTTGCCAATAAAATCAATTTTGTTTTTGAGTGGCTGTTTGGATTCGGCGATCCTCATTTGGTGGCATTCCCGATTACGGCTCTCGGTGCGGTTGGAGCGGCATTGAGCTTGGTGCCGAGCTTTGCGTCAGAAGGTTGGATTGATGGTAATGCAATCGCCGTTTTCACAGCAATAGGAATGTGCTGGAGCGGTTATCTATCTACTCATACGGCGATGCTCGACTCGCTCGGCTATCGCGAATTGACACCGAAAGCAATCCTTGCCCATACGATCGGCGGAATTTGTGCGGCAATCATTGCTCATGCGGTTTATGTAATCGTAACGTTGGTGTTATAGACACATATATTAATAGTGTGAACATTTTTTAACTACATTCCGATGCAAAAATATCAAAAAAATATTGCGTGATATTTTGTAGTTAAGAAAATTGTTTATACCTTTGCACCGCAAAACCGATAAAACGGTGATGTCAAAGCAAGAAAATTGACATAAATGCCTCTTTAGCTCAGTTGGCCAGAGCACGTGATTTGTAATCTCGGGGTCGTTGGTTCGAATCCGACAAGAGGCTCAAGTTAAGCGAAAGCTTTGTAGGGCGAATACCAGAGTGGCCAAATGGGGCAGACTGTAAATCTGCTGGCTTATGCCTTCGGTGGTTCGAATCCATCTTCGCCCACTGATTTTTGCGGAAGTAGCTCAGTTGATAGAGCATCAGCCTTCCAAGCTGAGGGTCGCGGGTTTGAACCCCGTCTTCCGCTCAAATTTTTTTTGTTTATTGCCAATGTAGCTCAGGGGTAGAGCACTTCCTTGGTAAGGAAGAGGTCGCGGGTTCAAATCCCGCCATCGGCTCTCAAATAAAGCAATTTTGTTATAGACGCCCCGATAGCACGTGTGCCGTCGTGGCTTTTTATCCTGAAACAAGTAAAAATATCATTAAATAAACTAACTAAGCAAAGTTATGGCTAAAGAGAAATTCGAAAGAACCAAACCCCACGTTAACATTGGTACTATCGGCCACGTTGACCACGGTAAAACTACTTTGACCGCTGCAATCACTACAGTGCTTGCTAAAAAAGGTCTTTCTGAAGTAAAATCATTCGACCAGATCGACAACGCTCCCGAAGAAAAAGAGCGTGGTATTACAATCAATACCGCTCACGTTGAGTATGAAACTGCTAACCGCCACTATGCTCACGTTGACTGCCCGGGACACGCTGACTACGTTAAAAACATGGTAACAGGTGCTGCTCAGATGGATGGTGCTATCATCGTAGTTGCTGCAACTGACGGTCCTATGCCCCAGACTCGCGAACACATCCTTCTCGCTCGTCAGGTAAACGTACCACGTATCGTTGTGTTCTTGAACAAATGCGACATGGTTGACGACGAAGAAATGCTCGAACTCGTTGAAATGGATATGCGTGACCTTCTTTCTTCATATGAATATGATGGTGACAATACTCCTATCATCCGCGGTTCTGCTCTTGGTGCTCTTAACGGTGAACCCCAGTGGGAAGAAAAAGTTATGGAACTCATGGATGCAGTTGATACCTGGATTCCCCTTCCTCCCCGTGATATTGATAAACCCTTCCTTATGCCTGTTGAAGACGTCTTCTCAATCACCGGTCGTGGTACCGTTGCTACCGGACGTATCGAAACTGGTATCGTAAAAGTTGGTGACGAAGTTCAAATCATGGGTCTTGGTGCTGACATGAAATCGGTTGTTACCGGTGTTGAAATGTTCCGCAAACTCCTTGACCAAGGTGAAGCCGGTGACAACGTTGGTCTTCTCCTTCGTGGTGTTGACAAAAAAGATATCAAACGTGGTATGGTTATCTGCCACCCCGGAGTTGTTAAACCTCACAGCAAATTCAAAGCTTCAGTTTATATCTTGAAGAAAGAAGAAGGTGGTCGTCACACTCCGTTCCACAACCACTACCGTCCTCAGTTCTACATCCGTACACTTGACGTAACCGGTGAAATCACTCTTCCCGAAGGTGTAGAAATGGTGATGCCCGGTGACCACGTAGAAATCATCGTTGATCTTATCAACCCTGTAGCATGCGACCAAGGTCTTCGCTTCGCAATCCGTGAAGGTGGCCGTACCGTAGGTTCAGGTCAGATCACTGAAATCCTCGACTAATACTCGGGTTATACAAATACAAAAATCATTCCTCGGTTTGAGGATTCTCGCTGAGGAATGATTTTTATACATACGGGAATAGCTCAGTTGGTAGAGCACTGGTCTCCAAAACCAGGTGTCGGGAGTTCGAGCCTCTCTTCCCGTGCTAATAAATAAAAGAAAATGAAATTAGGTATACTTACGAATATCCGAGATGCTTATGACGAACTTCGTTATAAAACATCTTGGCCTACCGGGTCTCAGCTGATTAAAAGCGCGCTCATCGTGATGGTAGCTTCCGTTATTATCGCTTTGATAATTCTCATCATGGATCAGCTCGTTAATCTGTTGATGCACTTTATTTATAGCCTATAAGTCGGATACCTTTAAGTTTTATAGACAATGGCTGAAAATACAAATTCTAACGAAATTGTTTCTGCGGCTCACTCTGATGGTCGTGCGTGGTATGTGCTTCGCGCTATTTCAGGTAAAGAAGCCAAAGTTAAAGAGTTTCTCGAGGGAGCGATGCGTAACACTGACCTCGGGCAATTCCTGTTTCAGGTCGTTATCCCAACTGAAAAGGTACTGACCGTCCGCAACGGCAAAAAAGTCGTTAAGGAAAAGAATCTTTATTCCGGTTATGTTTTTGTAGAGGCAATCCTCACCGGCGAAGTGATGCACCAACTTAGCAACACTACAAACGTGATCGGTTTCCTCAAGGGGCGTCAGAAAGATGCTAAGCCCGAAGCACTCCGTGAAAGCGAAGTGATGCGTATGCTTGGTACGGCTGATGACCTTAGCGAAATCCCCGACGAAGAGTCAGTTGTTTACCAGAAAGGTGAAATCGTTAAGATTAACGACGGACCTTTCAAAGGTTTCTCTGGCGAAGTCGACGAGGTTTATGACAAGAAAAAGAAACTTAAGGTTATGGTAAAGATCTTCGGGCACAAAACTTCACTTGAGCTCGAAAATTCGCAAGTAGAGAGGGAATGATGCTGGAGACGGTATGGATTGTGTTACGAATCGGACCCGTCGATAAAACAGATTTTCTCGCCTTAATAAATATCTAATATTTTAAATCAAACGACAACAATGGCAAAAGAAATTGCTGGACAGATCAAATTGCAGATCAAAGGTGGCGCTGCAAACCCCTCACCCCCAGTAGGACCTGCTCTCGGTTCTAAGGGTATCAACATCATGGAGTTTTGCAAGCAGTTTAATGCGCGCACCCAGGACAAAGCTGGTAAAGTTCTCCCGGTTGTAATCACTTATTACACTGACAAGAGCTTTGACTTCATCGTTAAAACTCCTCCGGTAGCTATTCAGCTCCTCGAAGCAGCAAAAATCAAAAGTGGTTCGGCTCAGCCTAACCGTAACAAAGTTGCTCAGGTTACCTGGGATCAAGTTAAAGCAATCGCTGAAGACAAGATGCCCGACCTTAACTGCTTCACCCTTAAATCGGCAATGACAATGGTTGCCGGAACTGCCCGCAGCATGGGTATTACTGTAAACGGAACTTTTCCTGAACTCTAAAACTTAAAACTTCTATTTAACGATGACTAAACTTACAAAAAATCAAAAGTTGGCCTTGGAGAAGTTTGAAGTTGGAAAAGCTTACTCTCTTGCTGAGGCTTGCGAAAAAGTAAAAGAAATCACTTTTACAAAGTTTGACGCTTCTTTCGATATCGACGTTCGTCTTGGTGTTGACCCCCGTAAGGCAAACCAGATGGTACGTGGCGTCGTTACCCTTCCCCACGGAACTGGTAAACAGATTCGCGTTCTCGTTCTTTGTACTCCTGATGCTGAAGCCGCTGCTAAAGCTGCAGGTGCCGACTATGTTGGTCTCGATGAATATATCGAGAAAATCAAAGGCGGTTGGACCGATATCGATGTAATCATCACTCAGCCCGCTATCATGGGTAAAATCGGTGCCCTTGGACGTGTCCTCGGTCCCCGTGGTCTTATGCCTAACCCCAAAAGTGGTACTGTGACAGTTGATGTTGCTAAAGCTGTTGAAGAAGTCAAGAAAGGTAAAATCGACTTTAAAGTTGACAAAAACGGTATCGTTCACTCGTCAATCGGTAAAATGTCGTTCACACCTGAACAGATGCGCGATAACGCTCGTGAATTCATCAACACTCTTATCAAGCTCAAACCTACAACCGCTAAAGGCACCTATATCAAGAGCATTTATCTTTCGAGCACCATGAGTCCCGGTGTCAAGATTGATGTTAAATCAGTCGACGAATAACCTTTAAACTGACGACAAAATGAAAAAAGAAGATAAAGCTTTAATTATTGAAAAGATTGCAGCTACCATCAAGGAATATAGCTGCTTCTATCTGGCTGAAACAGCCGGTCTCGATGCTGCTGAAACCAGTGACATCCGCCGCGCTTGCTTCGGTGAGGATATCAAACTTATGGTTGTTAAGAACGCTCTTCTTCACAAGGCGCTCGAAAACCTTGAGGGTGATTTCTCAGAACTCTACCCGGTATTGAAAGGTTCAACTTCGATCCTTTTCAGCAACACCGGTAATGCTCCTGCTAAGCTACTCAAAAAAGTAACTAAGAAGGACGCTGCTCTTCCCCGTTTCAAAGCTGCTTATGTTGAAGAAACAGTATATGTTGGTGAAAATCAGCTCGAGACCCTTGCAAACCTCAAAAGCAAGAACGAACTTATCGCCGATATCATCGCTCTTCTTCAGTCACCTGCCAAGAACCTCGTTTCGGCTCTTACTTCAAATGGTGCAAAACTCGCAGGCTGCGTAGAAACAATCGCAAACAAATAATAAAATTAACTGAACAATAACACATTAAATCATACTAAAATGGCAGATTTAAAAGCTTTTGCTGAACAACTCGTTAACCTCACAGTTAAAGAAGCTACTGAGCTCGCTCAGATCCTTAAAGAAGAATATGGTATCGAACCCGCAGCTGCTGCTGTAGCTGTTGCTGCTGGCCCCGCTGCAGGTGGTGCCGCTGCTGCTGAAGAGAAATCTTCTTTCGATGTAGTTCTTAAAGCTGCTGGCGCTTCTAAGCTCGCTGTTGTTAAACTCGTTAAAGAACTTACCGGTCTTGGCCTCAAAGAAGCTAAAGATCTCGTTGACAACGCTCCCGGCGTGATCAAAGAAGGCATGGCTAAAGCTGATGCTGAAGGTCTCAAAAAACAACTCGAAGAAGCAGGCGCTGAAGTTGAACTTAAATAATATTGCCTGAATTTCAGGCGATTAGGTTAAGAATCCTCTTAAACGAAGATTCTTAACCTTTTTGTGTTATATTTTAATTTAAGTTCCCTTAACCAATCTCTCAGATGTCAGTAACTTCAGATAAACCCCGTATAAATTTCGCTTCGGTAAAGAATCCGTTTCCTTACCCCGATTTTCTTGAGGTGCAGCTAAAGTCGTTTCGTGACTTCCTTCAACTCGACACCCCTCCCGAACAACGTAACAATGAGGGACTTTACAAAGTTTTTGCCGAGAATTTTCCCATTGCTGATACCCGTAACAATTTCGTCCTCGAGTTCCTCGACTACTACATCGATCCTCCGCGATATACCATCGAAGAGTGTCTCGAACGTGGTCTCTCTTATTGTGTACCTCTGAAGGCGAAACTCAAATTATATTGTACCGACCCCGACCACGAAGATTTTGACACCGTTGTCCAGGACGTTTACCTCGGTCCCATCCCTTATATGACCGACAAAGGTACGTTCGTCATCAATGGTGCTGAACGTGTTGTTGTGTCTCAGCTTCACCGTTCACCCGGTGTGTTCTTCGGACAAAGCATGCACGCTAACGGTACAAAACTTTATTCGGCTCGTATCATTCCTTTCCACGGCTCGTGGATTGAGTTTGCTACTGACATCAACAATGTCATGTATGCCTATATCGATCGTAAAAAGAAATTACCTGTAACTACTCTTTTACGTGCGATTGGCTTTGAAGACGAAAAAGATATTATTCAAATTTTCGGTAAAGCTGAAGAAATTAAAGCTACCCGCGAAAATCTTGAAGCCGCTAAAGGTCGTAAAATCGCAGCTCGCGTTATGCATACCTATTATGAGGATAATAACGACGAGGATACCGGCGAGGTTACAACAATCTCGCGCTCGGCTATCGTTGCTGAACGTGAATCAGTGCTTGATGACGATGTAATTGAGGCAATTCTTAACACCGGCGTTGAAACGATCCTTGTTCACAGCGAGGATGCAAACACCGGCGATTACTCAATCATCTCTAACACTCTCCGTAAAGACCAGGCAAACACCGAAGAGGAAGCTGTCAAATATATCTATCGTCAGCTCCGCAACGCTGATGCTCCCGATGAAGCAAGCGCTCGTGAGGTTATCAACAACCTCTTCTTCTCTGAAAAACGCTATGACCTTGGTGAAGTTGGTCGTTTCCGTATCAACAAAAAACTTGGTCTCAGCACCCCTCTCGATGTCAAAGTTCTTACCAAAGAAGACATCATCTCAATCATTAAATATCTCATCGAGCTTATCAACTCTAAAGCCGATGTTGATGATATCGACCACCTTTCAAACCGTCGCGTACGCACTGTAGGCGAGCAACTTTATCAGCAGTTTGCCAACGGTCTTTCTCGTATGTCTCGCACAATTCGCGAGCGTATGAATGTCCGCGACAACGAGGTTTTCACCCCAATTGACCTTATCAATGCCAAGACTTTGTCGTCTGCCATCAACTCGTTCTTCGGCACCAACGCCCTTTCACAGTTCATGGACCAGACCAACCCCTTGGCTGAGATTACCCACAAGCGCCGTATGTCGGCTCTCGGTCCCGGCGGTCTTTCGCGCGAGCGTGCCGGTTTCGAGGTTCGTGACGTTCACTATACCCACTATGGACGTCTCTGTCCTATCGAAACTCCTGAAGGTCCGAACATCGGTCTTATTTCATCACTTTGCGTTTATGCAAAAATCAATGACCTCGGCTTTATCGAAACACCCTATCGCCAGGTTAACGATGCAAAAGTAAACCTCAAGAACGACGAAATCGTTTATCTTGCTGCCGAGATGGAAGAGGGCAAAGTGATTGCTCAGGGTAACGCTCCTCTTAACGATGACGGTACATTCATCAACGATAAAGTAAAAGCACGTCTCGATGCCGACTTCCCTGTAGTTGCACCTGCCGAGGTTGAACTCATGGACGTTTCGCCGACTCAGATTGCTTCTATCGCGGCATCACTCATCCCGTTCCTCGAACACGACGACGCAAACCGTGCCCTCATGGGTTCTAACATGATGCGTCAGGCAGTTCCCTTGCTCCGTAGCGAGGCTCCTATCGTTGGAACAGGTATCGAAGGTCAGCTTATCCGTGACAGCCGCACTCAGATCACTGCTGAAGGTCCCGGCGTTGTTGAATTTGTTGATGCAACCGTTATCCGTATTCGTTATGACCGCACCGAAGATGACGAATTTGTTGCCTTTGAAGATGCTGTCAAAGAATATCACATTCCTAAGTTCCGCAAAACCAACCAGAGCACTACCATCGACCTTCGTCCTATCTGTGAACGTGGTCAGCGAGTAGATAAAGGTGACATTCTCACAGAAGGTTACTCTACTGAAAACGGTGAACTCGCCCTCGGTCGCAACCTCAAGGTGGCATTCATGCCCTGGAAAGGATATAACTATGAGGACGCAATCGTGCTTAACGAACGCGTTGTTAAAGAAGACATCCTGACCTCGGTTCACGTTGACGAGTATTCACTCGAAGTTCGTGAAACCAAACGTGGCGAAGAAGAACTCACTTCTGATATCCCCAACGTCAGCGAGGATGCAACAAAAGACCTCGACGAACGTGGTATTATCCGTGTCGGTGCTCACGTTGTCCCCGGCGATATCATGATCGGTAAGATTACTCCTAAAGGTGAATCTGACCCCACTCCTGAAGAAAAACTTCTCCGCGCAATTTTTGGTGACAAGGCAGGCGATGTTAAAGACGCTTCACTCAAGGCAACTCCGTCGCTCAAAGGTGTTGTTATCGGAACAAACCTCTATTCACGTGTCGCTAAGACAACCGGTAACCGTCGTGCTACCAACGCACGCCTCCCGATGATTGTAGAAGAGTATGAAGAAAAACAAGATAAACTCAAAGACATCCTTGTTGACAAGCTTCTTACTCTCACAAACGGTAAAACATCTCAGGGTGTTAAAGACTTCCTCGGTACTGATGTAATCGAAAAAGGTCAGAAATTTACTGCTGCCGTTCTCCGCGACATCAACTACGATACAATCAACCTTAGCAAATGGACTGCCGACCAGCATAAAAACGAGCTCATCTCTCGCACTATCCGCAACTACTTGCGCAAGTCTAAAGAGATTGATGCCGAACTCCACCGCAAGAAATATGACATTTCAATCGGAGATGATCTTCCATCGGGAATCATGCAGTTGGCTAAAGTCTATATCGCTAAGAAACGTAAGATTAGTGTAGGTGACAAGATGGCAGGTCGTCACGGTAACAAAGGTATCGTTTCGCGTATCGTTCGCCAGGAAGATATGCCGTTCCTTGCCGATGGTACTCCCGTCGATATCTGTCTTAACCCGCTTGGTGTGCCTTCTCGTATGAACCTCGGTCAGATTTTTGAGACTGTTCTCGGATGGGCAGGCCGTGAGCTCGGTGAGAAGTTCGCTACTCCGATTTTTGACGGTGCAACTCTCGATGACCTTAATGAATGGACCGACAAAGCAGGCGTTCCCCGCTATGGTAAGACCTATCTTTATGATGGTGGTACCGGTGAACGATTTGACCAGCCCGCAACTGTAGGTGTAATCTACATGCTCAAACTCGGCCACATGGTTGAAGACAAGATGCACGCCCGTTCAATCGGTCCGTACTCGCTCATCACTCAGCAACCTCTTGGTGGTAAAGCCCAGTTTGGTGGTCAGCGTTTCGGAGAGATGGAGGTTTGGGCACTCGAAGCATTCGGTGCCGCTCACATCCTTCAGGAAATCCTCACCATCAAGAGTGACGACGTTACCGGTCGTAGCAAGGCTTATGAAGCTATCGTTAAAGGTGACCCGATGCCACCTGCCGGTATTCCCGAATCTCTCAACGTGCTTCTTCACGAGCTTAGAGGTCTCTGCTTGAGCATCAACCTTGAAAACTAAAATTTAACTCTCCACTTTGACCCTTTGGTAACCGACTTCAAAGCCGAAGTCGCTGAAGGAAAAATTTAAAAAGAGTGTCAGTCCCCGAGTCAGCTCGGTCGATTCATTGGCCGGGCTGACAAAAGGCGACCTTCCGGAGCAAAATAAAAATCCTTTTTTAATAACTCAAAATGGCTTTTAGAAAAGAAAAATCAACCAAAACCGGATTCTCAAAAATTTCTATCGGTATCGCTTCACCTGAAGAAATTCTTGAAAAATCAAGCGGCGAGGTTCTCAAACCCGAAACCATCAACTACCGTACGTACAAGCCTGAACGTGACGGTCTTTTCTGCGAGCGTATATTCGGTCCGGTAAAGGACTATGAATGTCACTGCGGAAAATACAAACGCATCCGTTATAAAGGCATCGTCTGTGACCGTTGTGGTGTCGAAGTTACTGAGAAAAAAGTGCGTCGCGAGCGCATGGGTCACATCAAACTTGTTGTTCCCGTTGCTCACATCTGGTACTTCCGTTCGCTCCCTAACAAAATAGGTTATCTCCTCGGTCTTCCTTCAAAGAAGCTTGACGCTGTAATCTATTATGAAAAATATATTGTGATTCAAGCCGGCGCAGCTGCCGACCTTACAATTTCGGACAAGGGTGACACCGTTGCCGACAACGACCTCCTTTCTGAAGAAGAATACTTCTCGGTTCTTGATCGTCTTCCCAAAGACAATCAGCTCCTTGACGATTCAGATCCCAACAAGTTTATCGCCAAGATGGGTGCCGAAGCTATCTATGATATGCTTGTTCGTCTTGACCTTGACCGTCTTGCAGCTGAGCTTCGTGACCTCGCCGACCGCGATGGTTCACAGCAGCGTAAAGCCGAGGCTCTCAAACGCCTTCAGGTTGTAGAATCGTTCCGTGCTTCTAAGAATCGCAACAAACCCGAGTGGATGATTCTTCAGGCAGTTCCCGTTATTCCGCCTGAACTCCGTCCCCTCGTTCCCCTCGATGGTGGTCGTTTCGCAACCTCCGACCTTAATGACCTCTATCGTCGTGTGATTATCCGTAACAACCGTCTTAAACGACTCATCGAAATTAAAGCTCCCGAGGTGATTCTCCGCAACGAGAAACGTATGCTTCAGGAGGCTGTTGACTCGCTTCTTGACAACTCTCGTAAATCGTCAGCTGTTAAGACCGAAGCTAACCGTCCTCTCAAATCACTCTCTGACAGCCTTAAAGGTAAACAAGGTCGTTTCCGTCAGAACCTTCTTGGTAAACGTGTTGACTATTCAGCTCGTTCGGTTATCGTTGTTGGTCCCGAACTCAAAATGCACGAGTGCGGTATCCCCAAAAACATGGCAGCCGAGCTATACAAACCATTCGTTATCCGTAAGCTCATCGAACGTGGTATTGTAAAAACCGTTAAGTCAGCTAAGAAAATCGTTGACCGCAAAGAACCGGTTGTTTGGGACATCCTTGAACACGTAATGAAAGGACACCCCGTGCTCCTCAACCGTGCCCCAACCCTTCACCGTCTTGGTATTCAGGCATTCCAGCCCAAGATGATCGAGGGTAAGGCAATCCAGCTCCACCCGCTCGCTTGTACTGCGTTCAACGCCGACTTCGACGGTGACCAGATGGCGGTGCACTTGCCTCTTGGCAACGAGGCTATCCTCGAAGCCCAGATGCTAATGCTTGGTGCCCACAACATTCTTAACCCTGCCAATGGTGCTCCTATCACCGTGCCTTCTCAGGATATGGTGCTCGGACTCTATTATATCACCAAACTCCGCAAAGGCGACAAAGGCGAGGGTCTCAAATTCTACGGACCCGAAGAAGCTGAAATCGCCTATAACGAAGGTCGAGTAACTCTCCATGCTCCTGTTTCAGTCATGGTTGACGATATCGACGAAAACGGTAACCCCATCCGACACCTTGTAGAAAATACATCTGTCGGCCGTGTACTCGTTAACCGTTTCGTACCTTCAGAAATCGGTTATGTAAATGAAATCTTGTCAAAGAAATCACTTCGTACCATCATTTCTAAGGTAATCAAAAAATGCGGTATTCCCCGTTCAGCCCAGTTCCTTGATGACATCAAGAACCTTGGTTATTACATGGCATTCAAAGGCGGTCTTTCGTTCAACCTCGGTGACGTTATCATCCCCGCTGAAAAAGAAGAGATCGTTAATGAAGGATATGCCGAAGTCGAAGAAGTTATGGAAAACTACTCGATGGGTAATATCACCAACACTGAACGCTACAATCAGATCATCGATATCTGGACTCATGTGAACTCAAAACTCACCCAGGTGCTTATGAAACAGATGACCGAAGCAAACCAGGGCTTCAACTCTGTCTTCATGATGCTTGACTCTGGTGCCCGTGGTTCTAAAGACCAGATTCGTCAGCTTGCCGGTATGCGTGGTCTTATGGCTAAACCGCAGAAAGCAGGTGCTGAGGGTGGTCAGATCATTGAAAACCCGATCTTGTCTAACTTCAAGGAAGGTCTTTCAGTGCTCGAGTACTTCATCTCAACCCACGGTGCTCGTAAGGGTCTTGCCGATACCGCGCTTAAGACCGCCGACGCCGGTTATCTTACCCGTCGTCTCGTTGACGTTGCTCACGACGTGATCATCAACGAAGAAGACTGTGGTACACTTCGCGGACTTGTCTGCACCGAAATCAAGAACAACGACGAGGTTGTTGCTTCGCTTGGCGAACGTATTCTTGGTCGTGTTTCGGTTCACGATATTATCGACCCGATTACCGGTGAAGTTATCGTTGCAGCAGGCGAAGAAATCAACGATGCAGCTGCCGACCGCATTGACGCATCACCCATTGAGCAAGTTGAAATCCGTTCGGTTCTCACTTGCGAATCAAAACGTGGTGTATGTGCCAAATGTTATGGCCGCAACCTTTCAAACAACCGCCTCGTTCAAATGGGTGAAGCTGTCGGCGTAATTGCAGCTCAGTCAATCGGAGAGCCGGGTACTCAGCTTACCCTCCGTACATTCCACGTCGGTGGTGTGGCTTCAAACGTTGCAGCTATCAACTCGGTAACTTCTCGCTACGACGGTATCCTTGAAATCGATGAACTCCGTACAGTTACTACTGACGAAGTTGACGGTAAAGGACGTCCTGTTGAAGTTGTTATCGGTCGTCTTGCCGAGCTTCGCATCCTCGACCCGAATACCCGCATGATGCTCACAAGCGCAAATATCCCCTACGGTTCAAAACTCTTCTTCTCTAACGGTGACACCGTTAAGAAAGGCGATATCATTTGTGAATGGGATCCGTTCAACGCCGTTATCGCCAGTGAGGTTGGTGGTACAATCCACTATGAAAACCTCGCCGAAAACGAAAGCTACCGTGTAGAGTTTGACGAGCAGTCAGGTCTCCAGGATAAGATCATCATCGAGTCTCGCGACCGTAACAAGAGCCCCGAGGTTTCAATTGTCAACGCCAAAGGCGAGATTATCAAAACCTATACCCTCCCTGTTGGAGCCCACCTTCTCAAGAACGAAGGCGACGAAATCAAGGTCGGTGAACATCTTGTTAAGATTCCTCGTGCAGCCGGTGGCGCCGGTGACATCACCGGTGGTCTTCCCCGTGTTACCGAGCTCTTTGAGGCACGTAACCCATCAAATCCTGCAGTTGTTTCTGAAATCGACGGTGAGATCGTGTTCAGCCCCAAAAACAAACGTGGTAACAAGGAAATCAAGGTTATCAACAAACGCCTTGGCGAAGAAAAAGTATATCTCGTTCCCTTGTCAAAACAGCTCCTCGTTCAGGAAGGCGACTATGTTCGTGCCGGAACACCGCTTTCTGACGGTGCAATCACACCCACTGACATCCTTAACATCATGGGACCAACAGCAGTGCAAGAATACATTGTTAATGAGGTTCAGGATGTGTACCGCATGCAGGGTGTGAAGATCAACGACAAGCACTTTGAGGTTATCGTTCGCCAGATGATGCGTAAAGTTAACATTCTTGACCCGGGTGACACTCGTTTCCTCGAACAGCAGGTTGTTGACAAACGTGACTTCATGGAAGAAAATGACCGCATCTGGGGTAAAAAAGTTGTTGTTGATGCCGGTGACTCAGAAACTGTCTATAAAGGACAAATCATCACCGCTCGCAAACTTCGTGACGAGAACTCGGCTCTCAAACGCCGCGACCAGCGCATCATCGAAGTGCGTGACGCTCGTCCTGCAACCAGCGAACAGATTCTTCAGGGTATCACCCGTGCTGCTCTTCAAACTTCATCTTTCATCTCGGCTGCTTCATTCCAGGAAACAACCAAGGTGCTCAACGAAGCCGCTATCAACGGTAAAGTTGACGACCTCGAAGGTATGAAAGAAAACGTTATCTGCGGTCACCTCATCCCTGCCGGTACCGGTCTCCGTGAATACGAACGTCTCGTCGTTGGTAGCAAAGATGACATTGCTTCGGCAATCGCTCCCGAAGCTATCGATGCCGAAATCCTCGAAATCGAGACCAAAGAAAAATAATAACATCCAAACTGTTATATCAAAGGCGGCGTGTCCATCATGACACGCCGCCTTTTTTAATCCGGTAATACATTATCCTCTAAATAGTTTCTGCTATATCAAAAACTATTTTCATTTTTGACAAAAGTTTCCATTATATTGGAAACTTTTTATTATTTTTGCCATGTACAAAAAGCTAACATTATAAGATTGAGATAAATGAAATATATCGGAGCACATGTATCGACGGCATCGGGGGTAGCTGAGGCACCTCTCCGCGCCCATGAAATCGGAGCGACAGCTTTTGCATTGTTCACCCGCAACCCTTCACGCTGGAAGTCGGCTCCAATTAAGCCGGAACAAGCCGAGCTGTTTAAACAGCGTTGCACCGAGTTTGGATATACCCCTGACGTGATTTTGCCCCATGATAGCTATCTAATCAATCTTGGAGCACCCGAAAGCGAGAAACTTGAAAAATCGCGCGAGGCATTTCTTGACGAAATTCAGCGATGCGAACAGCTTGGATTGACAAAGCTCAACTTTCATCCCGGTAGCCACCTCAATCTCATCGAACCTGACAAGTGTCTAGACCTGATTGCCGACTCTATAAATTGGGCTCTTGATAAAACATCGGGAGTCAAGGCTGTAATTGAAAACACGGCAGGGCAGGGCTCAAACCTTGGCTTTGAACTCGAGCAGATTGCCCGCATCATTGACGGTGTAAAGGATAAAAACCGTGTTGGCGTATGTATTGACACATGCCACACCTTTGCGGCCGGTTATGATCTCGCAACTGCCGACGGCTATGAATCGTTCTGGAACGATTTTGACCGTATAATCGGGCTTAAATATCTTTCGGGAATGCACATCAACGACTCTAAAAAAGGGCTCGGAAGTCACGTTGACCGTCACGAGCTCATCGGTCTCGGAACGCTCGGCAATAGCTTTTTTGAGCGATTGATGGCTGACAGCCGAGTAGATAACATTCCGTTGATTCTTGAAACACCCGACGAGAGCGTTTGGGCTGACGAGATTGCTTGCCTAAAAGTTATGGCAGGCGTTTAAAAATAGAAAATAACCATATAAAATAAACCACATTCACTTTAAACTACATGAAAACAAAACCCGATCTTGGTTTTTGGAAATTATGGAATTTGAGTTTCGGTTTCTTTGGAGTTCAAATTGCCTATGCCCTTCAGAGTGCAAACGTTTCGCGTATTTTTGCTACTCTTGGTGCTGATCCGCACGATCTTAGCTATTTTTGGATATTACCCCCGCTTATGGGTCTTATCGTTCAACCGATCGTTGGCTCATACAGCGATAAAACCTGGACCCGCTGGGGTCGCCGATTGCCCTATCTTATTTTCGGAGCGGCGGTTGCAGTGCTCGTAATGTGTCTGCTCCCTAATGCCGGCAGTTTTGGCTTGACTGTTTCATCAGCGATTATCGTGGGCCTGATAGCCTTGATGTTGCTCGACACGTCAATCAACATGGCAATGCAGCCATTCAAGATGCTCGTGGGCGATATGGTCAACGAGAAACAAAAAGGACTTGCCTATTCGATACAGTCGTTCCTTTGCAACGCCGGTTCGATTGTCGGATTTATCTTCCCGTTCCTTTTGACATGGCTCGGATTCCGTAATACGGCTGCCGAAGGTGTTGTTCCTCAAACAGTTGTTTATTCGTTCTATATCGGCGCCGCTATCTTGCTTATCTGCGTTATCTATTCGCTGATGAAAATTAAAGAATGGCCGCCCGAGGTTTATAACGAATATAACGGCGTTGTAACTCAGACCGAAGGCAAACCCGAAGACAAGAATCTTTTCAAGCTCCTCGTCAATGCGCCTAAAACATTCTGGACAGTTGGTTTAGTTCAGTTCTTCTGCTGGTTTGCATTCCTTTTTATGTGGACCTATTCCAATGGAACCGTTGCCAAAAATGCCTTTGATTGCCCTGAAACCACAACCATTACCGGCATCGAATGTCTTTCAGAAAAAGGCACCCCCGAGGTTGTCAATGCTAAATTCATTATGCTTGGCGACTCAACAGTGATTGTTGAACATGGCAAAGCGACCGTTGCCGGTGCGATAATCAATGGTAAATTTATTGAATGTTCATCTCTTGCTGTTAGCAACAACGCTCGATTTGACACAATCTTCACTAATGACCAGCTCGTTCGTTTCAACGGTAAACCGCGTCATAATTTCGGCGATGAAATCGACTATGCCGACGCCAAGGTTATGATTAACGGGGGAGCGCTTGTGATTGACTCTGTTACTTCGGTTATCCCGGTTGATTACTTGTCGCAGTTGTCAGGCGAAACCGAGTTGATTTTGTCGGGAATTGTCTCTCATGATCCTCACACCGGAGACCTCTTCATCGATGAACCGGAACACAAAACTGTCAATATGACAGATGCAACTTACCGCACTTCGGTTGTTCTCAACACCGAGTCGGCTGAATATAACGATGCCGGTAACTGGGTCGGAATTCTCTTTGCCGTTCAGGCTATCGGATCGGTACTTTGGGCAGTTGTATTGCCGATGTTCCGCAACCGCAAGTTCTCATACTCGCTCAGCCTTTTGCTCGGAGCTGCCGGATTTATCACTGCCGGAATCTTCACCGACCAATACCTCTTGTTCGTTTCGTTCCTTTTGATTGGATGTGCATGGGCTGCAATGTTGGCATGGCCGTTCACAATCTTGACCAACTCGTTGAAGGGTGGTAATATTGGTGCATATCTCGGATTGTTCAACTGCTCGATTTGTATTCCACAGATTATCGGCGCGCTTGCCGGCGGATGGATTTTGTCGCTCATTGGCAGTCCCGACCAGCTCGCACCCCAGGCAACAATGATGATTATTGCCGGATGTTCGCTCGTAGCCGGTTCGATTTGTGTGGTATTTATTAAGGAAAAATCACAGTCGGCTGAATAACATTAAACAAATTAAATACTTAAGGCGTTTTAATTGTAGAATGAACAATTAAAACGCCTTTTTATTATGAATACAAATCAAACTATTGCCGATGCAGCTGCAAAATTGTCAGCTGAGGCAGCAGGAATCTCAGCCCAAGCTGCTAAAATTGCTGCAGAACACAAATTTGACGATCTCAAAGATAAAGCTGCTGAAAAACTTCAGCAGGCAAAAGCCGTCGCAGCCGAACAAGCTGCCAATGCCGGTGGCGTAATCAATAATCTCAAACAGCAGGGAGCAGAACAACTCGGTGGCGTTCAAGACAAACTCAAAGACCTCGCCGGTCAAGCCCTCGAAAAAGGTGCCCAACTCGCCGACAAACTTGCCGATGCAGCTCATAACGCAGCCGACAAAATGCATAATTAATAATTCATAATGCATAATTTTTAACTGGAGTATTTCTGAAATTATTACAAAATAAAAACTTATAGATTGATTTTGACGACTGTTACATATAATAC
>JAIDRE010000026.1 GCA_029061925.1 Muribaculaceae bacterium
TATTTGAAAAGTAGAATCAATTTAATCCATATTTTTATAATTTAATCATTTAAAAATGAGTACTATCGATTTATCAAAGTATGGCATCACCGGCGCTAAGGTGATCCACAACCCCTCTTGGGACCAACTGTTTATCGACGAAACCAAACCCAACCTCGAAGGTTATGAGAAAGGTCAGGAAACTGAACTCGGTGCGGTTAACGTAATGACAGGTATCTACACCGGACGCTCTCCCAAAGATAAATTCTTCGTTATGGATGACGCCACTCGCAACTCAATCTGGTGGACTACCGAAGAATACAAAAACGATAACAAACCAATCACACCCGCAACTTGGGACGCTCTTAAAGCTATCGCTGACAAAGAGCTCAGCAACAAAACTCTTTATGTAGTTGACGCATTCTGCGGTACCAACAAAGATACTCGTCTTGCTGTACGTTTCGTTATGGAAGTTGCATGGCAGGCTCACTTCGTTACAAACATGTTTGTACGTCCTACCAAAGAAGAACTCGACAACTTCACTCCCGACTTCGTTGTTCTCAACGCTTCTAAAGCTAAAGTTGAAAACTGGAAAGAACTCGGCATCAACTCTGAAACTTGTGTAGCTTTCAACCTCACTGAAAAAATGCAGCTCATCATCAACACTTGGTATGGTGGTGAAATGAAGAAAGGTATGTTCTCAATCATGAACTACTACAATCCTCTTCGCGGCATCGCTTCAATGCACTGCTCTGCTAACACAGACCTCAACGGTGGCAACACTGCTATCTTCTTCGGTCTTTCAGGTACAGGTAAAACTACCCTTTCAACCGACCCCAAACGTCTCCTCATCGGTGACGACGAACACGGTTGGGATGACAACGGTGTGTTCAACTATGAAGGTGGTTGCTACGCTAAAGTTATCAACCTTGATAAAGAAAGTGAACCCGATATCTACAAAGCTATCCGTCGCGATGCGCTTCTCGAAAACGTTACTGTTGACGCTAAAGGCAAAATCGACTTCGCTGACAAGAGCGTGACTGAAAACACTCGTGTTTCATATCCTATCGAACACATCGAAAAAATCGCTCCCGGAAGCCACGGCCCCGCTGCTAAAAACGTTATCTTCCTTTCAGCTGACGCATTTGGCGTGCTTCCTCCCGTGTCTATCCTCACTCCCGAGCAGACTAAATACTACTTCCTTTCAGGATTCACCTCTAAACTCGCAGGTACTGAACGTGGTATCACCGAACCTACTCCTACTTTCTCAGCTTGTTTCGGTGCTGCATTCCTTTCGCTCCACCCCACCAAATATGCTGAAGAGCTCGTTAAACGTATGGAACAGAGCGGTGCTAAAGCATATCTCGTAAACACCGGTTGGAATGGTACCGGCAAACGTATCTCTATCCGCGATACCCGTGGTATTATCGACGCTATCCTTGATGGTGCAATCCTTTCTGCTCCTACCAAAGTAATTCCTATCTTCAACTTCGTAGTTCCCACCGAACTCCCCGGCGTAGATCCCAAGATCCTCGATCCTCGCGATACTTACACCAACGCTGAAGACTGGAAAGTTAAAGCTGACAAACTCGCTGAAATGTTCATCAACAACTTCAAGAAGTTTGAAAACAACGCAGCCGGTAAAGCTCTCGTAGCAGCTGGTCCCAAGCTCTGATTTAACCTATAATCAAGCATAAATAACGAAAGCCGTCCCAATCGGGGCGGCTTTCATTGTATATGGGGTAATTATAATACTTTAAAATTTTGTTCTTTTCTACTAAATTAGTAATTTTGCATCAACTTCCACGCCGAGCATGGTTTCAATCAAATGATTGACAACAACTTGGGCAGGTGGGAAATTACATATAGAAGGCGTTATTTGCGCTTGTTCTTGACCTCTTGAAACTACCACTTTCAAACACCATGTCGAGGACTAAGCAACGATTGGCGCTCATGGGTATGATTACCGTTAGACACATCCTTTACCAAGGATGAGGTCTGATATTATCATATCGGCGTGAGGTCCGTTGCTCGTCTTGCATGGAAGGGCTGTGGTAGGCCTCAAGAGGCGTGGCGAGCAACAAATATGACTCTCACGTCTTCTTTTTATATAAATGTCTCGTCGAGAGTCACGCGGCACAACAAAACACATTATCACAATGAAAAAAGCAATAATAAGTTTCTTGGTTGCTTTACTATCCACAACAACGTTATCGGCTATAGATTATCGAGGATTTTTTGACTTAAAGGGTGGTAGTTATACAAGTGTCTTTAATGCTACAATAGGAGTAAGCACGACACATGGCATACAACTAAATCAAAATTTATATTTTGGTATTGGTGCTAACTTATCACTTTACCCCTCTGATAACGACTTCGATACAGGCAGTCAGCTCGCGATCTTTGGTGATATTAGATAAGACTTTGGTCTTACTAAAAAATGGAGTCCTTACATCGACTTAAAACTGGGATCCGGCCTAATGAAAGAGTATTACTTTAACCATGAGGTGTGGTATGAAAATAAAGAAATTGATGGTAATATGTTATTAATAAATCCGAGTGTAGGGGCAAGGCTTCGTCTTAACTCTAAATGCGGATTAAATTTCGGTCTTAGCTATATCCCGTTTTTTTACAAAACACGTGCATATACAAGGAGATGGGATAAGGATCAATCAGAATATGATTATGAAGAATGGAAAAGTAGTATAAGTAATGGATTATTCTTCAACATCGGCATTGACTTCTAAATTACATATTATGAAGAAATTCATAATCTATCTACTTCTTGCTGCTATCTCGCTACCGATTTCAGCTGCCAAGAAAATCACTCTGGATGGCATAGAATATGAGCTTTTCGGTACAAACAGCGTGAAGTGTCGCGCCAAAGACAAGGCCGGCATGGTTAGTGTAGTCATTCCGGTAAACGTGAAAATCGACGACCGCACCTATCTTGTAACCGAAATTGATAGGAATGGATTCCGCGACTGCAAGAATCTGAAATCAATCGAGATACCAAAGACTGTCACTAAAATAGGCGAACGTGCGTTCTGGGATTGTAAAAATCTTGAAAGCGTCGTGATGCCCGACGAGTGTAATGCAGTCGTCAATAAAGGATCATACGGTTTTGACAACTACGGTATCTTTCACGGTTGCACCGCACTCAAACGCATGCGTGGCACAACCAAACTCTACCCCGCCTACATGGTGTTTGAAGCCCTGTATGAGTGTCCCGAGGTACCGTTCTATTCCGAGGTGAAGGACCTTAACAAATCACAACTCGAGGCGATGACTCTCACCTCAAATTTCTATGATTTTGCCTCGCCAAAGGTAAAGCAGGCTGTCGAGAGCTGGCAAAAGAGAAAACCATACGAAACAATGGCTCAGTGGGAAGCTCGAGTAAATGAAACAAATCGCAAAAAAATGATTGACGAAGCCATTGCCGAAGCCCATGCTGAGTTTTTAAAACACTACTCTCCTGCTTCAATAAAAGGAACTCTTGAAGATTATAATACTGAATACGGATTCTTTCCGGTTTATCTTGGTGCATTGGGCAACGTATATGCTTATGTTCCACAGAATGAAGCAGAATCATTCGCTCAAAAGTGGTCAGATGTTAAACTGATCCCTCACTATGGGGTAATGGATAATGAAATTAGTATCTTATCATGCGATTTCTGTCTTAATGATAAAATCTACAAAGCGCCAAACGCTTATGCCGAGGATTCGTTTGATGACATAATAATGTCGGTAACACCACTTGCCTCAATCAAGGAGTATGAGCAGCTTGCCGAGTTAGCTAAAAATAATAAGACTATTGAAGGACAGAAAGTCTATGAACCAGATATTGTAGATTTTGACATTCCTACGTCTCAAGAGAACAATACCAACACATTTGCCGTTATCATCGGAAACGAGAACTATCAGCGCGTGTCAAAAGTTGATTTTGCGCTCAATGACTCTCGTGTTTTTGCGAAATATTGTAATCGTACGCTTGGCATTCCTGAACAAAATATAAGAGTCTATAATGACGCTACATTTGGCGACATCTCCGCAGCAATGAACGACATTACCGAGATATGCAGTGCCTATCGCGGTAAAGCAAAAGTCATTTTTTATTATGCAGGTCACGGCGTACCAGACGAAAGTAGTCGTAACGCTTATTTATTACCTGTTGATGCATCCGGATCACAACTCGAAACCTGTTATGCTTTGAATAAAATATATGAGCAGCTGGGAGCACTTCCTGCCGAATCGGTAGTGGCTCTGATTGACGCTTGCTTTTCAGGCTCACTTCGAGGTGAGGGAATGCTTGCAAGCGCACGAGGAATCAGACTTAAGCCACGTGAAAATAAGATATCAGGCAATATGGTTGTAATTTCGGCAGCGTCAGGAGATCAGACAGCATTACCCTATCCCGAAAAAAATCATGGGCTTTTTACATATTTCCTTTTGTCAAAACTCCGCGATTCTAATGGAGATATGACTTTAGGAGATATGGCAGACTATCTTAGCGAAGAAGTGGCAAAACAAGCAATTGTAGTAAATAAAAAGCCACAAACACCTGATGTAAAATCATCTCCGTCTTTAGGTGAAGATTGGAAATCAATTAAACTTAAATTATAAACCAATAAATCACGTTAAAATGAAAAAAGCATTATTTGCATTTGTTACAGCAGTTGCACTATTGGTAACTCTTAATGCTACCGCTCAAACAAAATTAACAAAAGAACAAATTAAAGAGCGTAAAGAACTTGCTAAACAATCTAAAAAAGAATTGAACGAGAAAGCAAGTAAGACCGCTCGTAAAGAAGAGAAAAAGCTAATAAAAGAGGGTTGGAAGACCGCTCCCGGTGCACTTCCAATCAACAAACAGCTCGATAAATCGTACATGATGCAATATCAGTATGACAAGGATGGATTCCCTCAATTCATCATGGCAGAAGCAATGAGCGTAGGAGGGAACTATGATGCAGCAAAAATGCAGGCACTCGAACTTGCAAAACAAAATCTTGCAGGTCAAATTCAAACTGAAATAACAGCATTAATTGAAAATACAGTATCAAACGAACAACTTGACCAAAGTGATGCCGTATCAGTTACTCGAAGTGTAATGGCAAGTAAAAATCTGATTTCTCAAAGCATTGGTCGTGTAGTTCCTATTGTCGAGATATATCGACCCGTAAACGGCAACAATCGCGAAGTATTAGTACGCCTCGCCTACAGTCAGGAAATGGCAAAAGCAGCCGTTAAAGCAGCTATAAAGAAAGACCTTGAAGCACGTGGAGATGCTCTTCATGAAAAGCTCGACAAAGTTCTTGGATGGTAAAATATGAAACGCTTACTTTTTCTACTGTCATTGATTATTGCGACGTATAACGTTTATGCACAACAAACGTTTGTTGTGTCATCTGACTATACCTATTATGCACCGGAATCAATGTCAGTAGAAGAAGCCAAGCATATCGCTCTTGAACGTGCAAAAATAGAAGCTATCGCTACTAAATTTGGCACTAAAGTGTCTCAATCAAACACAATAGTGTTGTCAAATACAAACGGAGCCAGCGATACTAAACTCTACTCTGTCGGAGGCTCTGAAGTTAAAGGAGAGTGGATTGAAACGATAGGCGAACCTATATATCAAATCAGCTATGCTAATAGAATATTAGTTGTCTCTGTCACAGCAAAAGGTCGAATAAAAGAAATCGTGACTTCTGAACCACAAATTGATATAAAGATTTATCGCAATAGTATTACTCCTAATAACGAGACTACTGAATTTTGGGACGGAGATGATTTTTACATGACAGCATTACCATTGGTTAACGGATACATGATTGCATATCTATTTGACGAAACCACACAAAAAGCTTATCGTATCTTACCCTATCAACAAGATAAATCGAAGAATGTTAAACTAAACGAATCTCAAACATATACATTCTTCAACTCCGAGAATACAGATGAGTTTAACCGGTCGATAATTGACAATTACAATATGACATGTGAAGAATCTGTCGAGTTCAACAGATTATATGTTATATTCTCTGAAAAACCTATATCGACAATATCGAATGAGATGAGACAAAATAACTATTGTATTTAGAGGGAAGGGAAAAACAAGGAATAATGAGTAACAACGAGAAGAATAGCGGTGATTTGTAGGGGATTATAGGATTTAACACTTTAGTGGGTGGTATTTGGAAGTAGCCGTTTTTAGGCATATTTTTGTGACGTATTTCTACCGCGGAGAAGCTGAGGCTTTCCGCTTTCGTCATTTTATGGGGGCAGTTTACATCGGTTTACGATGGTTTACAACTGTTGTCAGCGGCGGTAAATGAGGTTTCAGAACCGTAATTTCGTGCGACGGGTTGACATGGGTTGTCAACGGTTGACTTTGGTTTACACGCGGAAGGGATACACGTATCTGATAGAAAAAGCTCAAAAATATGCGTGTATGAGAACACAACGAAAATGTGAAAACTGCGGTACAGTATTTACCGTCAGAAGCGGCAATCAGCGCTATTGCTCGGAGCAGTGTGCCGAGCAAGCCAAGCAGAACCGCAAGAAGCGTCGCAACGATTTCATCAATGCGGTCGAACCGCTTATAGATCTTCAAAATCAGGAATACCTTTCTTTTTCGAA
>JAIDRE010000027.1 GCA_029061925.1 Muribaculaceae bacterium
TTTTTCACCTGTACCGACAAATTTGATAGGCTTGTTGACAACATTACGGATTGTAAGAGCGGCACCACCACGGGTATCACCATCGAGTTTTGTTAATACGACACCATCAAAATCAAGGCGGTCATTGAACGATTTAGCTGTGTTAACCGCATCTTGACCGGTCATTGAGTCAACTACAAACAGTGTTTCCTGAGGTTTGACAGCATTTTTGATCGCTTCAATCTCGTTCATCATCTGTTCGTCAACAGCAAGACGACCTGCGGTATCGACAATCACCAAATCGAGGTGGTTGTTTTTTGCGTATGCGATTGCGTTCTTGGCAATTTCAACAGGATTTTTGTTACCTTCTTCGGTATAGACGGGTACCTCAATCTGTTCGCCAAGCACCTTGAGCTGGTCAATAGCGGCGGGACGATAAACGTCGCATGCAACGAGTAACGGGCGTTTGCCTTTTTCACTCTTAAGTTTGCGGGCGAGTTTACCTGAGAGGGTAGTTTTACCGGAACCTTGCAGACCCGACATCAATATTACGGTCGGATTGCCCGAAAGATTGACCGGAGCGGTTTCGCCACCCATAAGAGCGGTGAGCTCGTCATGCACAATCTTGAGCATTAGCTCTTTAGGCTTAAGGGCAGTCAATACGTTTTGACCAAGAGCTTTGGTCTTAACTGTATCGACAAATTGTTTGGCAACCTTATAGTTGACGTCAGCGTCAATAAGTGCGCGACGAACGTCCTTAAGGGTTTCGGCTACATTTATTTCAGTGATTTTGCCTTGACCTTTTAAAATCTGAAGGCTTTTCTCAAGTTTCTCGGTAAGTGATTCAAACATAAATTATCAGCTCAAAAAGTGGTGTTTCTAATATTTACAGCTTGTTGGTTGCTGTATCGGGAAAAATGACTGTCGGCTTGAAGGTGCGTGCTTCTTCAAACGGCATTGAGGCATAGCTCATGATGATGACGATATCGCCGGGCTGAACCTTGCGGGCTGCAGCACCGTTAAGACATATCACACCCGAACCTCTTTCACCGGGAATTACGTATGTATCAAGTCGTTCTCCATTGTTATTATCGACGATATAAACCCTTTCGCCGGCAATAATATTGGCAGCATCCATCAAATCTTCATCAATGGTGATGCTACCGATATAATCGAGGCATGCTTGTGTTACTGTAACTCGATGGATTTTTGATTTGAGAACTTCGATGTTCATCATTATTTATGTAGGGTTATTTTGTATATTTAATATTGTCTATGAGTCGAACGTCGCCGCAGTAAATGGTGATACATCCAACCGGATTGAGTTTGGTATCATTCCATTTTGCAATCGGTTGCATTGTCAATGGGTCAACAATCTGGTAGTATTCAACTTCCATGAAATTAACCTTGTTCAGATTGTCTGTAACCATTTTAATGGTTTCGTCAACCGTATGATTTTTGGCAAATTCAACGCTTTCGGTCAGAATTTTGTGAATCATAGGTGCTACCTTACGTTGTTCTGGTGTGAGTCTGACGTTGCGGCTACTCAAAGCCAAACCGTCATCTTCGCGTTTGATAGGGCAGTCAACGATTTCGAGATTGAAACCACAGAGCTCAACCATTTTACGGATTACGGCAATCTGCTGGAAGTCTTTTTCTCCGAAATA
>JAIDRE010000028.1 GCA_029061925.1 Muribaculaceae bacterium
GCGTTTTATTAAATATTTGATAATCAACTAATTATTAATATAATTTTAACCAATTGTTATGAATATTTCTCATATCGAACACATTGGAATTGCAGTTCCCTCGCTTGACGAAGCAATTCCTTTCTACGAAAACATCCTTGGCCTTAAATGTTTTGCCATCGAAGAAGTTGCTGACCAGAAAGTGCGCACTGCGTTCTTCCAAGTAGGTCAAACTAAAATAGAACTTCTTGAAGGCACTGCCGAAGACAGCGCAATTTCTAAATTCATCGCTAACAATGGCGGTCGTGGTGGTATCCAGCACGTTGCATTTGCTGTTGAAGATGGCGTTGCAAACGCTCTCGCTGAAGCTGAAGAAAAAGGTTGCAAACTCATCGACAAAGCTCCCCGTCGCGGTGCTGAAGGTCTTAACATCGCATTCCTTCACCCGAAATCAACTGTCGGTACTCTCGTAGAACTTTGCGAAGACCCTAACAAAAAATAATTAAGATAAACCAATTAACACATTAATTATAATATGAGCAACCAACTCGAAAAAATCAAAGAGCTTATTGAACTGCGCGAACAGGCTCGTCTTGGCGGCGGTCAAAAAGCTATCGACAAGCAGCACGAACGCGGTAAATATACTGCCCGCGAACGCATCGCTCAATTGCTCGACGAAGGTTCATTTGAAGAACTCGACATGTTTGTACGTCACCGTTGTTACAACTTCGGTATCGACAAAAAATCATATCTCGGCGACGGCGTTGTAACCGGTTACGGTACAATCGAAGGTCGCCTTGTCTATGTTTTTGCACAAGATTTCACCGTCTTTGGTGGTGCACTCTCTGAAATGCTCGCCCTCAAGATCTGCAAAATCATGGATATGGCAATGAAGATGGGTGCCCCCGTTATCGGTCTTAACGACTCGGGTGGTGCACGTATCCAGGAAGGTATCAACGCTCTTGCCGGCTATGCTGAAATTTTCCAGCGTAACATCATGGCTTCAGGTGTTATTCCCCAAATTTCTGCTATCCTTGGTCCTTGTGCCGGTGGCGCGGTTTATTCTCCTGCCCTCACCGACTTCACCATCATGGCTAAAGGCATCAGCTACATGTTCTTGACTGGTCCTAAAGTTGTTAAAACCGTTACCGGTGAAGACGTTTCACAAGAAGACCTCGGCGGTGCAATGGTTCACTCTCAGAAGAGTGGTGTTGCTCACTTTGCAGCTGAAGATGGCGAAGACGCTATCCGCATCATCCGCAAACTCATGAGCTACATTCCCCAGAACAACCTCGAAGAAGCTCCTCTTGTTGAATGTAACGATCCCATCGACCGACTCGAAGATTCACTCAACGAAATCATCCCCGATTCAGCCAACAAACCTTACGATATGTATGAAGTTATCGGCGCAATCGTTGACAACGGTGAATTCCTCGAAGTTCAGCGCGACTATGCTAAAAACCTTATCGTCGGTTTTGCCCGTTTCAACGGTCAGAGCGTAGGTATAGTTGCTAACCAGCCTAAATTCCTCGCAGGTGTACTCGACTCTAACGCATCTCGTAAAGGTGCTCGTTTTGTTCGTTTCTGCGACGCATTCAACATTCCTTTGGTTACACTCGTTGACGTTCCCGGATTCCTTCCCGGAACAGGTCAGGAATACAACGGTGTTATTCTCCACGGCGCAAAACTTCTCTACGCCTACGGCGAAGCTACCGTACCCAAAGTTACCGTTACTCTCCGCAAGAGCTATGGTGGTAGCCACATCGTGATGAGCTGCAAACAGCTTCGTGGCGACATGAACTACGCATGGCCTACTGCCGAAATCGCCGTTATGGGTGGTGCAGGTGCCGTTGAAGTTCTCTACGCTAAAGAAGCTAAAGAATCTGACGATCCCCAAAAAGTGCTTGCTGAAAAAGAAGAAGAATACAACAAACTCTTCTGCAATCCCTACAACGCAGCACGTTACGGATATATCGATGATGTCATCGAGCCTCGCAACACTCGTTTCCGCATCATTCGTGCTCTTCAGCAACTGGCTACCAAAAAGGTTACCAACCCCGCTAAGAAACACGGTAACATTCCCCTGTAAGAAAGAACAAGCCCGCGTTGCCTGACTTCCGATTCCGGAAGTCGGGCAATAGAAGCGGTCTAAACTTCCAAACAATCAAAAGGAAACAAATGAAAAAGAATATTTTTATTACCCTTATAGCTCTTCTCGGATGTGCCGTTGCTGTTTCAGCTCAAGGACGTTCAGGATTGAAGCTCAATGAGGTGATGGTTGTCAACGAGTCAAACGCTATCGATGACTTTGGCGAACGTCACGGCTGGATTGAACTTTTCAACTCCAACCATGCTCCCATGGAAATCTCAAGCGTGTTCATCACTGACGACCCCGCAAACCCTAAAAAATATCCCGTGCCCCTCGGCGATGTGAACACTCGCATTCCCAAACGCCAGCACGTGATTTTCTGGGCTGACGGACGTCCTTCTCGTGGCACATTCCACCTCAATTTCATCCTTAAACCCGATCAGGATAACTGGATTGGTGTTTATGATGCAAACGGTATCACTCTTATTGACTCTGTTACTGTTCCCGCATCACTCCAAGCCGGTATGTCGTATGCCCGTTCAATCGACGGCACCGGCGAATGGCAAGTGCGCAATGACGAAGGAGAAAACTACATCACTCCGTCAAGCAACAACATTATCCGCGCTCAAAACGACAAAATACAAATGTTCAAAGAGCGTGACGAAAATGGTTTTGCACTCACACTGATGGCTATGAGCATCGTGTTCAGCGCATTGCTCATCCTATGTCTCTGCTTCCTCGCAATCAGCAAAATCAGCGAACGCTTTGCCCGCGCCAACAAGATGGCAGCACACGGAGTTACTGAAGAAAGTGCGCCAAGCCACTCCACCGACAGCGACTCAGGCGAAGTTATCGCCGCTATCGGTCTTGCACTTCGCGACCACTTTGAAGCTCACGACCAGGAATCGACTATCCTTACAATCAACAAAGTTCGTCGCAGCTACTCGCCCTGGAGCTCAAAAATCTATGGTTTACGCCAAAATCCCCGCTCATAACGAGGCCTTTAAACATTAATACACATTTCGATAATCATTCAACGAAAAATCAAAATGAAAGAATATAAATATAAAATCAACGGCAACGACTACAAAGTTGGCATCGGTGACGTAGATGATAACAACATCGTACAAGTTGAAGTCAACGGCGTTCCCTATAAAGTTGAACTCGAAAAAGCAGCTCCAGTGAAAGTCGTTTCGACTCCACGTCCTGCTGCTGCGCCTCGCACTGAGTCAGGCGAAAAAGTTATCGCTAAACCCGCTGTTGCAACCGGTGGTGCATACTCTGTTAAAGCTCCCCTCCCCGGTGTTGTACTCTCAATCAATGTAAAAGTTGGTGATACAGTTAAAGCTGCCGATACTGTTGTAATGCTTGAAGCAATGAAAATGGAAAATGCCATCCATGCCGGCAAAGACGGTAAAGTTGCATCAATCGCTGTTAACAACGGTGATTCTGTTCTTGAAGGTGCAGTGTTGATTACCATCGAATAAACCACCTCTAATAACAGAATAAACAATCACATAATATGGAACAAACATTTGGTGATTTCCTGGTTTCAAATTTTAACCAGTTCTGGCACTTCACCGGTTTCTATAACGCTACATGGCAACACTTTGTCATGCTCGCCGTTGGTCTTTTCTTTATCTGGCTTGCCATTAAGAAAGACTTTGAGCCGATGTTACTCGTGCCCATCGGTTTTGGTATCTTGATCGGTAACATCCCGTTTAATACTGAAGCCGGACTTGAAATCGGAATCTATGAACAAGGCTCAGTCCTCAATATCCTCTATAATGGTGTATCTGCCGGCTGGTATCCGCCACTGATCTTCCTTGGTATTGGTGCGATGACCGACTTCTCGGCACTCATTGCCAACCCAAAACTCATGCTTATCGGTGCGGCCGCACAGTTTGGTATCTTCGGAGCATACATGGTCGCTCTTGCAATCGGCTTTGAACCCGACCAGGCAGGTGCAATCGCTATCATCGGTGGTGCTGACGGCCCTACCGCAATCTTCCTTTCATCTAAATTAGCTCCCAACCTGATGGGTGCGATCGCTGTTTCGGCTTACTCTTACATGGCACTCGTGCCTGTAATACAGCCGCCAATCATGCGACTCCTCACTACCAACAAAGAGCGTCTCATCAAGATGAAACCGGCTCGTGCGGTATCTCAGAATGAAAAAATCATCTTCCCCATCATCGGTTTGATTCTTACCTGTTTCGTTGTACCTACCGGTATTCCCTTGCTCGGTATGCTCTTCTTCGGTAACTTGCTCCGCGAATGTGGTGTAACCACTCGTCTTGCAAAAACCGCAAGCAACGCTCTCACCGACATCGTTACAATCCTTCTCGGTATGACCGTAGGTGCTTCAACCCAGGCAACTTCATTCCTCACCGCTGAGACAATCTTCATTTTCTTCCTTGGCTTCATGGCGTTCATCATCGCTTCGGCTTCAGGTGTACTCTTCGTGAAATTATTCAACCTGTTCCTCAGCAAAGACAAGAAAATCAACCCGCTCATCGGTAATGCAGGTGTGTCAGCAGTTCCTATGTCGGCTCGTATCTCAAACAACCTTGGTCTGGAATATGATCCATCAAACTACCTGCTCATGCACGCTATGGGTCCCAACGTTGCCGGAGTTATCGGTTCTGCTGTTGCAGCCGGTGTTCTCCTCGGCTTCCTTGCTTGATAAATCAGTCGCTGTCGAGCGACAATCAGCAATATAGAAATGGAGGTATATCTCGCGGGAGATATACCTCCATTTCTATATTCCAACATCAATAATAAGCACGACGAAGCCCACCGACTTATTACAATATGGTTACAATACAGACATCTTATCATTTTTAGCATAATTCTCAAAAACAATTCGGCGTTTAAATCGTTTATCAAGTAAACATCACACTAAAACAACATCACTCCACAATAACACTCTCAAAAAAACATGATATCTAAAAAAACTATAGACTCAATATACAAACAATACAGCACGGCGCCCGAATCGCCCGACTGTTTGGATATTATGCTTCTGTTTGAGAAGATTCATCCCGACCATAAAATTGAGATTGACGGCGAGAACCTCATCATCAACTCGGTTGAACAATGGTCACCTTTCCACAGCATTCCGCTTGACCGAATCTTTGGCATTGTTGACTTTGAGGAAAACGTTGCAGTTGTGCTTCGCAACTCAATCATCTTCCTTGGCAAAAGAGCGCCGAGTGTCAACATACATATCAAACCTCAAAAAAATTCATTCATGAACAAAGTCATGAATATTCTAAATAAAAACTGATACCATTACAAATATTTTGATATCCCGTCAGTCATCAGCGACCGACGGGATTTTTGTTTAAATCGTTTTTAACAGTGTAATCACATCAAAAAATATTGATATACAACTAATATCTCAAAAAAATCTTGTAAATTTGCATATTATTGCAATAAAAATAAAATTAATCATTATATGTTCAGAACAAAAACTTGCGGTGAACTCCGCATCGCTGATGCCGGCCAATCGGTTACGATCGCCGGATGGGTTCAGAGAGTCCGTAAAATGGGCGGTATGACCTTTGTTGATGTACGCGACCGTTATGGCATTACTCAAGTCGTGTTCAACAACGAAACCGATGCCGAACTTTGTGACAAAGCCAACAAACTTGGACGCGAATTTGTCGTTCAAATCACCGGCGATGTCGAACCTCGTTCGAGCAAAAACCCTAATATTCCGACAGGTGATATTGAAATTATCGCTCGCAAACTAAACGTACTCAATTCAAGTGTAACACCCCCGTTCACAATCGAAGATGATACCGACGGCGGCGATGATATCCGCATGAAGTTCCGCTACCTCGACCTGCGTCGTCCTGCCGTAAGACGCAACCTCGAACTGCGACATAAAATGACTATGGAAGTGCGTCGCTATCTCGATTCTAAAGGATTCCTTGAAATCGAGACACCGATGCTCGTCGGTTCAACACCCGAAGGCGCACGCGACTTTGTCGTTCCCTCTCGCATGAACCAAGGACAATTCTATGCCCTCCCCCAGTCTCCCCAAACCCTCAAACAGCTTTTGATGGTTGCCGGAATGGATCGCTATTTCCAGATTGTGAAATGTTTCCGCGACGAAGACCTTCGAGCCGACCGTCAGCCCGAGTTCACTCAAATCGACTGCGAGATGAGCTATGTTGAGCAAAACGACATTCTCGAACTCTTTGAAGGTATGGCAAAACATCTTTTCAAAGAACTTCGTGGCGTTGAACTCAAAGAACCGTTCCTCCGTTTACCCTGGGCTGAAGCGATGAAACGTTTCGGTAGTGACAAACCCGATATGCGATTCGGAATGGAGTTTGTCGAGCTCGACGACATCATGAAAGGACACGGCTTCGGCGTCTTTGACAATGCCGCCTACATCGGTGGTATCTGTGCCAAAGGAGCCGCATCATATACCCGCAAACAACTCGACCAACTCACCGAATTTGTCAAACGTCCTCAAATCGGTGCCAAAGGTCTTGTATATGCCCGCGTTGAAGAAGACGGCAACGTCAAATCATCGGTTGACAAATTCTACTCTCAGGATGTACTCCGCCAGATGGCAGCCAAATTCAATGCCGAACCGGGCGACCTCATCCTGATCATGAGCGGCGACGATGCAATGAAGGCCCGAAAACAGCTTTGCGAGCTTCGCCTTGAAATGGGCAACCAACTCGGTCTCCGCGACAAAAATAAATTTGCATGCCTGTGGGTTGTTGACTTCCCCATGTTTGAATGGAGCGATGAAGAACAGCGTCTTATGGCAATGCACCACCCGTTCACCCACCCCAAAGACGAAGACATCCCCATGCTCGATACCGACCCGGCTGCCGTTCGCGCCGATGCCTACGACATGGTTATCAATGGTGTTGAAGTTGGTGGTGGTTCAATCCGTATCCACGATAGCGAACTCCAAGCCAAGATGTTTGAAATTATCGGTTTCACACCCGAAAAAGCTGCCGAACAGTTTGGCTTCTTGATGAACGCGTTCAAATATGGTGCCCCACCTCACGGTGGTCTTGCCTATGGTCTTGATCGCTGGGTTTCACTTTTTGCCGGTCTCGACTCAATACGCGACTGTATCGCATTCCCCAAAAACAACAGCGGTCGCGACGTCATGCTCGACGCTCCCGCAGCTCTCGACCAGAAACAGCTCGATGAGTTGTCAATCGCTATTGTCGAACCTGAGAAAAAATAAATCAGATGCCAAAGGTAAGAGACATCATCAACGTTTTGGAATCAAGCATTCCACCGGTATGGCAAGAAAGCTATGACAATACCGGCATCCAGTACATCGACGGCAACGACGAGTGTACCGGAGTGATGTTGTGTGTCGATGTTACCTCTGAAATCTTAGCCGAGGCTGCCGCTAAAAACTGCAATCTCATCATCACCCACCACCCCTTGCTGTTCCGTGCTCAAAAATCGTTTCAGGGTCGCAACCGAGTGGAAACGGTGACAGCCGAAGCAATCAAAAAAGGCATCAATATTTACAGCTGCCACACCGCCGTTGACAATGCGCCCCAAATTGGAGTGTCGTGGGTTATGGCTCGACGACTTGGTCTCGACAACATTCATTGTCTGACCACCTCTGACGACTCACTCCCCGGCTCGGGAGCAATCGGTGAACTCAAATCACCGATGACTCTCGGCAACTTTGTGGTGCTTGTCAAAAAATGCTTTAACTCGCCGGTCGTGAGGTCATCATCAAACGAACTTGATACCCCAGTCAAACGAGTGGCACTTTGTGGCGGAGCAGGCACTGAATTTCTCACCGATGCCATCGACAAAAACGCTGATGTCTATATCACCAGCGACTCAAAACTAAACTATTTTATTGACTATGCCGACCGCATAATTTTGCTCGACATCGGTCATTACGAAGCAGAAGAGTGCACAAAAGAAATTTTTTATGATATTATTACAGAAAAATTTCCTAACTTTGCACTTTATAAATCACAGTCCGAATCAAATCCGGTTCACTATTTGTAAGCAACACTTTTACAAAACATGGCTAAAGAACAAAAAACAAGCGAAAATCTGTCGGTTGAAGAACGTTTGAAATCGCTCTACGAGCTCCAGACAGTTCTCTCTGAAATTGACCGAATCAAAATCATACGTGGCGAACTCCCCATTGAGGTGCAAGACCTTGAAGATGACATTGCTCGTCTCCATACCCGCATCTCAAACTTTAACAACGACATAGAGGAGCTCCGTCGCAAACTCGTTGACGAGAAAAACGCTATCGAAGAAGCTCAGGCTAAAATCGCACGCTACAAAGAGCAGCTTGACAACGTAAAAAACAACCGCGAATTTGACATCCTTACAAAAGAAGTTGAATTCCAGACCCTCGAAATCGAACTTTGCGAAAAACATATCAACGAGTTCAATCGCGCTATCGAAAACAAAAAAGTTGAAATCGAAAAGACCTCAGTTGACCTCGCTGACCGTGAACACATCCTCGAAGACAAAAAACGCGAGCTCGAAGAAATCGTTTCTGAAACACGTCAGGACGAAGAACGTCTCCGCGAAAAAGCTAAATCGCTCGAACCTCGCATCGACGAACGCACCCTGAACGCATTCAAACGTATCCGTAAAAATGCTCGCAACGGTCTCGGCGTGGTTTACATCCAGCGCGATGCTTGTGGTGGTTGCTTCAACCGCATTCCCCCGCAAAAACAGATTGAAATCAAGATGCACAAAAAAATCATCGTTTGTGAATACTGCGGTCGCATCATGATCGATCCCGAGCTCGCCGGAATCAAACCCGATGAAGCTCCCTCTAAAAAGTAAATTAAATAATACAACGATTTCATATATCCGGAGATATGTCAACCTTGACATATCTCCTTTTTTATTAAAGAAATACAAAACGTCACACTAAATTGGGCAGTCAAAAGATTATTTCGTATTTTTGTAAAAATTTATCAAGAAACACTCTCTATACAATGACTTTAGGTTTATTTTCACGACTTGCCGCCACAGTGACCATCGCTGTTTTTTCATTGACAGCATGTTTCACCGGCATAGAGAGTACACCAAAAATCACGGCTGACGAGCTGAAAAAAGCGAAGAAACAAGCAACATCAACCGAAGACCAAATTTCAGCCGTTATCATTCCCGACAGCCCGTCAACATGGCAGACTGGACGCGAATATCTTGTTGCCGACGAGCGCATTAAATTGATTTTCAACGCTGTAGATGAGCGACGTCTGCCCTCGGTCGGAGATACTGTTATATATGTCGGCTATAATGGAGTTCCGTCGTTGACCGGCACAACCAAAATTGCCCTGAACTTCCACAAGAAGAACGACCCGACTGACATTTTGACATACGTTGCTGAAATTTCGCCCGACGATTTTATGCAACGCCAGCGCATCGACATCCCCTTCATGGTTGACCTCAGCCTTGTCAACAAAGCCAAGCAATTGCTAACCGGAAAGACATTATATATAATGTCGCCCTACCGTTATGACACACAAAACCGTGCAATCAACGGTCGAAAATATATCAAAGTGACGGTCAACAACGCGATTGCCGGCAATGCCGACTACCCTATCCGCGTCAATCTTACCGATATCGACAACAAAACGTTCTCGGTTTTGATGACAACCGGCACAGACCGTAGCTCAACCCGAAATTTCTCAACCCTATTCTCGATGACCGACCCACGCCTGCGCCACCAGTCAATCACCGATGAAAACTGGGAAGCAATCACCTACTCGCGCCTAAAGCCCTACATGACTCGCGACGAGGCTCGCTTGGCAATAGGCTCGCCAGCCGAGATTGATCGAGGTCACAGCTACAGTTCGGCATACGAACGCTGGGTATATCCCAACGGAACATACATCATTTTTGAAGACGGTATAATTAAAAGTTATCGCCTATGATGAAACTGACTTTTCTCGGAACAGGAACATCGACCGGAGTGCCGTCGCTCCGATGCGACTGCGCTACCTGCATGTCAACTGACCCACGCGACCGCCGCATGAGGTCATCAGCAATGCTTGAAGTAGGCGACCAACACCTGTTGATCGACTGCGGTCCCGACTTCTACCACCAGATTCTCGCCTATCACCGCACAGGCGATATTGATGCCGCATTGATTACCCACACCCACTATGACCACCTTGGCGGAGTCGATGACCTGCGCCCCTACTGCAACGAACGAAAATTCCCGATATATTGCCAGCCCAACGTTGCCGAAGACCTTCGCAACCGCGTGCCCTACTGCTTTGTAGAGAACCCCTACCCCGGCGTGCCTACCTTTGACATTCACTATGTCGAGCCGATGCACCACTTTTCAGTCGGCGATGTAGAAATTCTACCCGTACCGATTATGCACGGAAAACTCCTCATTGTCGGTTACATATTCAATCACCGGCTCGCCTACATCACCGATGCCAAAACAATCCCATCGGAAACCATCAACGCATTAAAAGGCGTTGACACATTAATAATAAATGCCCTGCGCCACACCGAACACCATTCCCACATGAAACTCAACCAGGCATTAGAGGTTATCGCAACAATCAAACCGCGCAAAGCCTACCTAACCCACCTTGCCCACACGATGGGTACCCATGAAGAAACCTCAAAACAGTTGCCGCCCGACGTCGAGATAGCCTACGACGGATTGACCATCGAAATACCCGACTAAGACAAATATTACTGACAATTTGTCAGTGTCGTGTCAGTTTACCAGGGGCGACACATTCCCATAACAAGCTAATATCCACCAAGTTTAAAAATCACTCAACCTTTTTGGCATGTTATTTGTTTTCTTAATAGACAGAGCGAAAAAAGCTCTGATATAATTAACAGAATTCAAATAAACAAAAACATAAAAATATAAAATTATGGGAAAAACTATTGGTATCGACTTAGGAACCACAAACTCATGTGTGGCAGTTGTAGAAGGTAACGACGCAGTCGTAATTCCTAACAGCGAAGGCCGCAACACTACTCCTTCGGTAGTCGCATTTATCGACGGAGGCGAACGTAAGGTCGGTGACCCTGCAAAACGTCAGGCAATTACCAACCCTAAACGTACTATCTACTCAATCAAACGTTTCATGGGTGAAACCTACGACCAGGTTGAAAAAGAAATCGAACGTGTACCTTACAAAGTAGATCGTTCGGCTAACAACTTGCCTCGTGTTGACATCGATGGACGCGAATATACACCTCAGGAAATCTCGGCTATGATTCTTCAGAAAATGAAGAAAACCGCTGAAGATTATCTTGGACAGGAAGTGACCGACGCAGTCATCACCGTTCCTGCCTACTTTAACGACGCTCAGCGTCAGGCAACCAAAGAAGCCGGTGAAATCGCAGGTCTTAAAGTACAGCGTATTGTCAACGAACCTACCGCCGCAGCCCTTGCTTACGGTATTGATCGTAAAGACAAAGATATGAAAGTCGCTGTGTTTGACCTTGGTGGTGGTACATTTGATATCTCAATCCTTGACCTCGGTGGCGGTGTATTTGAAGTACTCTCAACCAACGGTGATACCCACCTTGGTGGTGATGACTTTGACCAGGTGATCATCAACTGGCTTGCCGACGAGTTCCAGGCTGAACACAACATCGACCTTCGTAAAGACCCAATGGCACTCCAGCGTCTTAAAGAAGCTGCCGAAAAAGCAAAAATTGAACTTTCAAGCACCACTTCAACCGAAATCAACCTCCCCTACATCATGCCGGTTGACGGTATTCCACAGCACCTTGTAAAAACACTTACTCGTGCTAAATTTGAACAGCTTGCCGACAAACTCATCCAGGCAACTATCAAACCTTGTGAACAGGCACTTAAAGATGCAAAACTTTCAACCAACGATATCGACGAAGTAATTCTCGTCGGTGGTTCAACCCGTATCCCTGCCGTTCAGGCAATCGTTGAGAAATTCTTCGGCAAAGCACCTTCAAAAGGCGTTAACCCCGACGAAGTAGTTGCAGTCGGTGCATCAATCCAGGGTGCGTCAATGAGTGGTAACTCAAACTTTAAAGATGTCGTTCTTCTTGACGTTGTGCCTTTGTCAGTAGGTATCGAAACTCTCGGTGGCGTGATGACCAAACTTATCGAAGCCAACTCAACAATTCCTATCCGTAAGAGCGAAACATTCTCAACCGCCGCCGATAACCAGCCTTCAGTTGAAATACACGTTCTTCAGGGTGAACGTCCTATGGCAAAAGACGATAAGACACTTGGTAAATTCCACCTTGATGGCATTGCTCCCGCTCCCCGTGGAATACCTCAGATTGAAGTAACTTTTGAAATTGACCAGAACGGTATTCTTAACGTATCTGCCAAAGATAAAGCAACCGGCAAAGAGCAGTCAATCCGTATCGAAGCATCAAGCGGTTTGACCGACGATGAAATCAAACGTATGAAAGACGAAGCCGCAGCCAACGCAGCAGCCGACGCTAAAGAAAAAGAACGTGTCGATAAGCTCAACCAGGCTGATGCTATCATCTTCCAGACCGAAAAACAACTTACCGACCTCGGCGATAAGATTCCTGCCGACAAAAAAGCAGCAATTGAAACCGCAGTCAACAAACTCAAAGAAGCTCACAAAGCTCAAGATATCGCTGGCATCGATGCCGCAATCAAAGAAGTTGAAACAACATTTGGTGCAGCACAGCAAGATATCCTCAACGCCCAAGCCCAGCAGCAGGCAGGTGCTCAACCTGGTGCTCAACCCGGTCCTGACGCATCAGCACAGGGTGGTGACGACCATGTTACCGACGTTGACTTTGAGGAAGTCAAATAAACAATCCCAACCCACAAATACCCGAAAGAGTGTAGTCTCAGTTGACTACACTCTTTTTTTTCAAAAAAATCACAAACGTTTGCACGCTATTGATTAATACATTAAATTTATAAAATAATAGGAAATGTTATGTCAGAAGAACATATGAACAGCTATCGGCTGACATCGATGGAAGAACCGGGCGACGAACGTATGGCTCAGATAATGCGTGAAGTTGCCGAGGATTCCCGCGAAAGCACTCGTCGTGCCGCTCAACGTGTTGCCCTGGGAATCGAAGCTGCAACACAAGAGGCTCGTGCAAAAGTTGAAGAAACTTTAAACAGGCTTCGCAATGAACACAGGTAATCATCGCCCTGTTTTGATTGTAATTACCGGACCCAACCTTAATTTTCAGTACGGTATGTAGCTTGCGGGATCAAGGGCTACGCCATTGCGCCAGAGCGAGAGGGTTAAGAGGGGGGCTTTGTCGGAGAGTGTGCCGATGCGGGTACCTGAGTTTACTTTGTCACCCGGTTTGACATAAACTGATGAGAGCCCGGTATAAATGGTTACAAATTCGCGGGGATGTTGAATGACGACGGTTACACCGTTGCCCGGTTCGTTGTAGGTTGAGATGACGGTGCCACGATAGACGGCTGCAACAGGAGCCGACGCGGTTGATGAAAGCGTCATCGATCGAGCCTCAACACTGTTGTCGGCATTACCTGAAATCGGAGTTGCAGCTCCTAACGGACGATGGAACACCATGCCCTCAGCAGCAACCGGACTCAACACTGACAGGTTGTGACGCTCGCGACGTTCATATTCGCGGGCAAATCGGCGTTCGGTCTCGGAGGTCGGTAATATCGAGTCAACCGGAATGAGTCGGACTGAATCGCGAGGCGTTGCCGGGAGTGCATCTTCGACGGGCGGTGTGGTTAAAGGTAATGAGTCGAGGAAGATGCCACGGATGTTGCTGAGATAGTCGTTTTGGATAGAGTATATGGCACTGATTGAGTCGAGTTTCTCGGCGAGAGCCTCAAGGCTGTGGCGCTCGTCGGTGTCGAGATAGCCGGGCAGGAATGACCTCAGCGGAGTTTTAACTACGATGACGATTCCGAGGAACGACACAATAATAAATAATAGGAACGAGAAGAAAATGAGGTGGCGTGTGCGCAAGCGGAGTGTCCAGATTCGTTTAAAACGGCTTTGGTCACCAAACGACAGCACCCATAGATGGGGAAATTTAATCGGGTCTGAATCAGATTGTTCTTTCTTCAAACCGAGGCGTATCATTATTTTGTTAAAATATTCAGTCATTTTGATATTTTGTTATGTTAAATTAACAAATAATCATAAAATATTTCGCACTGCAAATATAAGCAAAATCAGCCGAAAAACAATTGTTTGTGTTAAAAAGTATTAGATTGTATGAACAAATTTAATCTTCGTATCGTTTTAAAGACAAAGCGGTTCTGAAACCGACAACTCAAACAAAACAAACTAAAAACAAAACATCTAATCGGACAGTCGCTTTTACATTTTAAACCTAAATTCAAATTATTTTATTGTGTAATTAAAATCTACAGAAAAATGAGAACGAAATCACTCCTCACAATTGCCGCTTGCGGTGGTGCACTTTTCACAGCAAACCAAGTTAAAGCACAGGATGTTGTTGCTGTTGAAGAAAGCCTTACAGTTATCGAAGCTCCTACTTGCAAGGATAACTATTATTCAACTAAAAAAGACAACTGGTTTATCCAACTCGGTGCCGGTATTCAGTCTCCCTTCGTAGAAAACTATCTTCCCCAGGGCGGCGCAAAACACCACCTCACCGCAACCTACAATGTAGGATTT
>JAIDRE010000029.1 GCA_029061925.1 Muribaculaceae bacterium
GGGCGCGGACCTGTCAATAAGAGACACGACTACCGTCTCTTATTCCCATACCGCGGGCACCGATATAACGGTCAGCCCACTTGTCCTGAAGTACGTTGACACTATTGGCAATAGCAGCAACAGTTTTACCGTTATCAAAGATGTATGCACCGCTCAAATAGCGTGGACGGTGGAACGAACCGTTGTAGCAAGCGTCTAAAATCACAAGGCGAACATCGGGGTCAAACTGTTCGAAGTCTTCAACATAGAGGTTCAGTTTGCGATTATTGATTGAGTCTTGTTTAAGTTTTTCGGGTGAATCGCTTTCGGTCATCCAATCCAAAGGAATACCACCAAGATTGCGTGCAATACCAATCTTGACAGAATCGTCGGGCTGACCTTTACCACGGTGACGGCGATAAACATAGCTTGCATATTCTTTGACAGCCGAAACTGCCTCCATAGGTGTTTCAAGATCGGGATCGTCGTTGAGATATTCCAACTCTTCGCCACCATGGTGATGGAGAATTGCAATGTCGAGATTGTCGCGCTGGAGTTCGTTCATCAAGCGGGTCTTGACATAACGGTCGCGCTTGTGGTCGATATAGTCGATACCTTGGCGACGGGTGTGCATCCAAGGGAAATTCTGCAACATCGCACCTTTCTCGTCTATACGGGCGTGAACCGATTCTGAAACGTAGCCGTGACCGCTGAAATAGAGAATATTATCAACAATGTTGGCTTCTTTTTTAGCTTGAACTGCCTTTTTGAGATAGTGGCGAATCTGCTCGTATTTATCTATGCCATTATTCATCGGTTTGATACGACCGGTATAGATATTTGGAGCGAGGTGTTGCGAGCCTTCGGGAGCGAGCGAATAGTAATACCACTGAGGATTTTCTGAATCTTGTTCGATGAAACGGAACTGGAGTCCGAAATCATCATAGAAACGGTCAGAAGCCACAGCCCACTGATCGCGCGGGAATGCACGTTGGTCCATTTTCAAGGCTGATGCCAAATGCTGAGCATCGGTTACGCGGACAACAGGAATGTCGCCGATGAAAACAGCGCCTTCAATGGGATTTGACTTAGCCTCGTACATTTTTTTCAGACGGGCACGCAATTTGTCGGGGCTGTCAGTGTCTTCGGTGACAATGAATGGTACAAGTCCGTCAGCTTTGATTGAAGTGGCATAGGCATCAACCTCGGCTTTTGCTTCTTTATAACTTGTCGGGTCGATAACGATAGCAAAACCGCGCTGTTTGGCACTTGCTGTGATAGTAATCAGAACCGCAACAGCGGCTAAAAGGAATTTTTTCATTTATAGTTCTATATTATTTTAGTCGATTGATTGTCTGCTGAAGTTCAGCACGAACTTTTTCAGGAACATTGGGCTGATTCATAGTCTTTTGACAGAAGTCAATGATGTCGCCACGACGAATCGAGTTAACAAACCAACCAAGAGCCTCAGCCATATTCACTCTTACAGACTCGGGATTATTATTGTCGGCAATAACTGCAAAGTAGTTGTCGAGATAGGGATGATAGGGATTGTTGCGCACTGTTCTGATTTGCATGATGCGACTTCTCTCTTTCTTATCCTTATCTACAATGGCATTATTAGTTTCAACAACACGCTCGCGCATAGCCTCGATCCATTCCATCATATCAGCCTTTTCTTGAGCAGCATTGTAGCGGTTCGCACCGGGTCCGGCATAATAGTCATTGACAGCCGCAACGACATCATCCAAATCAAAGAGAATGAAAGAAGAACCAAGTGAACGGTGAACGCGCTGACGTTCCGAGCCGTTAATATAAGACTCAAGCATAGCAGGCAACAAAGACTTGTCACCTATGTTTCCGGCATAGTCGGCAGTTAGTCTTGCTACGAGTTCGTATGGGTCATTAACACCCAAGCGGACAGCCTCAAGAAAATCTGCATTGTTGTAGCGACGTAGCAGTTTCACAGCTTCCATACGAACGGTGTTGAATGGCGAAGTACGATAGATATTGAGTAATTCAGGCGAGAATTTACCGTCATAATCATTATCGGCAATCATACGCATAGCCAATGACTGAACATCGGCGTATGGAGAATTTAGAAGTGAACGCCAGTAAGCAACATCGTTTTTGCGAAGAGTGATGTCGGCAGCCAATGTGTTTGCTTCCAACGGAGCAAAACGTACAGTCGGGTCACCCTGTAAGTGACCTTCGAGTGTTGCAACCATTCGGTTGTACTGACCGACACGCATACCGTGAGATAGCATACCTAACATTTCAAGAGTCCAACGGTCTTGAAGAACATTTCGAGTATTACCCTGAGTAACAACGGTATTACCATTATTAAACAGGTAGTCACCGGCAATATAATCATCTTCGTGAAACGAACCGTTATAACAAGCGTTGAACATCACCATTCGAGGATTAGTGATGCGGTTGTGGAGTTCTTCTGACGCAATATTGATTTCAGTGGCTTCAATTGAATCTTTACGCCAATATTCAGGATTATCAAAATCGCTGAAAAACTCGGGAGTCAACCCATATTCTTCACAAAGGCTCGCAATGATTTCTTCTTTGGGAGTACCTTTCTTAGCCATTGTACGCTTGATGGTTCGATACAACGTCTTGCGGATATTTTCAAGACGAGTGGTTTCAGAAGTACTCTCGCCCGATCCATTGATATACTGAGTTGTGGGACCTCCATGTTCGTGGAACATAAATATGTCGATTTCAGGACGCTGGAGTTCTTCAAAAAGTTTGTACTTCATTTTGGGATCCATGCGGAAGTTCCAATGTTTGAATCCGGTAGCCTTTTCAAATGCTTTGGGAAAATATTCGCGATAGGCTTTTTCCTCGTCCATCCAAGCAATCAAGCAGTCAGAGTTATATCCATGACCGTTGAATGCTACGACGTGGTCGAGTTGATCTTTTTTCATTGCATCTTTAGCCGCAGCTGCTTTGTCGAGGAATGCAGCGATAGATTTATGAGCGTCGCCACCGAGTTCCTTTGGATAACGGATTCGGGCAGAATACCATTTTGGTACAACCCACTGAGGCGATTCTTCGGTCAACTCGTAATAGAACAGATGGGGATGTTCTTCATCTTGTTTCAAGAATCGGAATTGCATTTGAGGCACATCATAGAAACGGTCGGTCGGAACTGATGATTCGATCCAAGGGAAACCGTCTTCATCCATTTTGAAAGCCGATGTGTTGTGCTGAGCATTACGCACCATTGCCACAGGAACATCGCCGACCAAAACAAAACCTTCGAGCGACGGTTGTTTTTCACCAAGATTGATGATAGCCTGACGCACTTCATCGGGAGAAGCCCAGTCGGAATGAATCACATAGGTAGCTAAGCCGTCACGTTCAACCGCATCGCGGTAACGCTCAATTGACGGCAGTGTAGCTTTATATGTAGCCTCGTCAACAACAATAGCAAAAGAGGTGGGATTACCACTCGTTTTAGGTTGTTCAACCACGGGGACCGACGCATTGGCGCTTATTGCGGCTGCCGCGCCAAGCAGCAGTGTATATAAAAGTTTCATTGGAGTCAATTTTTTAGGCGGTAATATGTACGTTCGGCAGCACTTTTGAGCGCTTTTGACGCATCGGGTTGTTGCATGATAGCTTCACAGGTAGCAATGATTTCGGGACGGCGGTTTGACAGGGTGTACCATGCCAATGCATCAAGCATCACAAGTTTAACATCCTCATCTTCTTTGGGATCATTGATAATTGCCAGATATTCAGGCACTGTAACGTGGATTGGATTATTTCGCAAGGTCGAGATATAGAGTTTGCGCCATTTTTTGCCTTCTTCGTTACCCAAAATCGATTTGTTGGTTTCAGTCTGTTTTGCGTGAGCTTTACGGAGGGCTTTAGCGGCGTCATCGGTGCGGCCGGCAAGTGCTTTTTCAACTACTTCGCCATCAAAAGCCTGCATAGCCTGCTCAACATTGAAAGTGATACGAGCCGACATATTGTCGTCGCCGTAAATTTTTACAAGATAGGGAACATATTCGTCAAGTCCGACCTTACCCATGCGTGACACAGCCTGACGACGGATAAACTCGTAGGTATCATCCAATGCTTCGGGGAGAATCATGCGATATTCATCACCGTTAAGTTGCTCCAAAAGGTGCATTGCGGTGTAGCGTTCCATCGGTGACGGAGATGTGCGGAATGTTGCAACAAGCAACTCAGGCAAATTGTTATAACCGTTTGCCCACAAGCGATGAAGAGCTGCTGAACGAACATCGGCATACTCTGACTTGAGCAATTCAAGAGTTTGTTTTTCGTTATAGGGAGTGCGTAAAATTTCGTAGGCATCGACGCCGTCAACCGATGACGTGAAGCGATATGTAGGGTCACCGGTGATATGACTTTCAAGAATGTTGGTGAGTTGAGCCCACTGCCCTACTCGACCACCGAGCCACAAAACGCCAAGCAATTCATTTGCCTGTTTGTCTTGCAACACATTCACCGTATTGGCAAATGTAACGACACACTTTCCGGGAGACATGATGTAACGACCTGCTATATAGTCGGGTTCACGGAAGTCGCCATTATAGCAAGCATCAAAAATAACCATACGGCTATTGGGCGACATATCATAAATATCGTTAAGCACAAGACCCTGATTGACATCAAAGATAGAATCGGCTTTGACCATTTCAGGAGAATCATAATCGCTCCACCAGCTATCATCAAGACCCATATTCTTATATTTTTCAAAGAATTTTTCTCGGTCTTCCGGCTTTTTGTAGCGACGAGCCATCGAGCGGAAGTATGCTTTCAAAACCGCAATATGATCGCTCATATTCTCGGTTTGAGGTATGCCTGATAAATATTGACGTTCAGGGACACCATGTTCGTGGAAAATACTTAAATCGAGGTCGTCGCGTCGCATCATCTTCATCACATCCTCTTTGGGATAGTCGCTGAAGCTGTAACGCATAAAACGAGCACGACCGGGAGACGTTGGCAAATCAAACGTTCCCGGCATTTGCTGACGGATGTTAATCATTTCAGGTGTCCATGCCGTCAATGAATTACTGTATGAGCCATGACCTGTATATGAAAAGAATTGGTCAAGTTTGTTTGCTTCGCGATGTTGAGCAACTGCCTTTTTCAAATAGCGGCTGATTTGAGCATGGTGGTCTTCATCGCCGACACCTCTGATTCGACCTGAATAGATGTCACATTTTATTTGTTGAGGCGAATCAATTGCAAGGTCGTAGTAGTAAAATGACGGATGAACCGAATCTTGACGCAAATAGTCAAACTTCAGGTCAAAGTCGTCATAAAAGCGGTCAGACGGAACTGATGAATCGAAGAACGGATATACTTTTTCATCCATCTTGAAAGCCGTTGTGAGATGTTGGGCTTTACGAATCATCGCCACCGGAACATCACCGATAAATACAACTCCTTCAAGTTTATCTTTCTTGTAAAGTTTCAGGATTGCTTCTTTAACCTGCTCGGGCGATTTCCAGTTATCATAAACTATAAACGTCGGCAATCCTTCACTTGTAAGGACTGCCGAGTATTCTTTAATTTCATTGCCGCAAGCCTGCCACGTCGGAGTGTCGGTTATGACGGCAAATGATGTTTTTTTTATTTTAGCATCGGGCTTAATTATCGTCTGGGAATAAGCGGTCATTCCAAGACAAACCATAAGCACGACACCAAAAATTGATTTTAAACGCATGATTGATTTATTATTAAGGTATTTAATTCGATTGATATCAGAAGTTCACACCAATTGCAAAGCTGATATAGCTACGGTGATTGAAATCATAAGATGAAGTTTTGACATAGTTGAAGTCAACTTTACCAAAGAAGTTCATCTTTTGGGTTTGGCTCAACTGCTGAGAATATTCAGCCGATGCTTTGAGGTTATACCAGTTTGATGTGAGATATTGCTGATCAACTGTTTCAAGAACAGTCACGGTTGGATAATCGGGGTTAACACCGCCATAATAATATTCGCCTGAAAGATTATTGTTGTAACCGCCGCCAAGTGCAACGAGCAAACGACGACGCAAAGAGTCACCTAATTTAGCGTTATATTTTGCAGTCACACCAAAGTAGATATTCTCTGACTTCTTGATTGAATTGGGCAGAATATATTCATCATCGAACTTGGTATATTTTATACCGGCATCGACACGCCAGATATATTCCGAGTCGCGGTTACGGAGCAATGAGTAATCAGCTTTCCAAACCTGAGTCTTGTATATTGAACGGATAGTGCGGGCAATATCAACCCAACCAAGAAAACTGTCACTGTTATCAAACTCATTGATATATTGAACACCGTTGATTTTGCCTGTATGCCCGGCAACATTAACGAAGTTATCCCATTTTTCACCTTTAAACTGAGCGGTTGCGCCGAAATCCCAGATGCGGTCGTCAACACCGGCATCTTTTTTAGGATTAGTGCGGTCTCGGTCAAAATTCTCAACACGGCGAGAATAGTTACCATAAACCATCACGTTTACCGGAGCAGTCTGATAGTTATATTGAACACCGCCACCCCAGATGTGACCATGATAGTCGGTTGATTCACCGTCGCCAATATTCATCGATGCCACGCCCAAGCCATAGAGCAAATAATAGGTTTGAGGTGTTTGAAGGTTGACGAGTGACATGCGCGAATCCTCTTTCAAGGCTGAGTAGATGAAATTTGCACCGATGTTGTTCTTCTCATTAATCGAATATACAACGCCGGGGGCTACTTCAAGCTGGAAATAACGGGTATCGACACGCGGGTCAAGCTGTTTTGCAGCCAACGATGCACGATAGGCACCCTCAACACCAAACGCAACTTTACCCCAATACATCGGAGTTGAAGCGCGGAATTTCATATTATAGTACTGGTTGCGCCAGTCGCTCAAATGTTCGTCAGCCATGAAATAGGGCATTCCGCGATAGGGGTCGGTTATCGACGCATTATATTGCGACTCATTGACATTGCGCTGTTCAAACGAGAACTCGCCCCAGACGTATGCGCTTTTCAAATTCAGAAAACCTTCACAGTTTACGCCAAAGCTTTTCTGATTTTCACCTTGTTGCGGACGGTGGAAATTACCGTCAATGATATCATACCCTAATTGTACTTCAGAATAGTTGTTTGTATTGTCAAGAACTGCTCCGGCAGCGTTTGTAGAGTGGAACCACAGTTTCTGTTCTTTCAGTTTTTCAAGAGCAGCTGCCGTATATCCTTGAGAAAATACACTGGGGGTGGCAAATCCAAGCATCAACACGGCGACACCCGCTTTTAATATATTGTTGTTCATCTTTGTTTCAATATCTATAATGATTATTTAAGAGTATGATTCCAAGCCGGCATTTTTGAATGGCGGTGGAGTACAGGCACAACACCCGACACAAAGTCATCGGTTGTATTGTTAGTGTCCTGATAAGACAATCCACCGTTAGGACCGACAACCGGAGCACCATTTGCATCAGTAACGAGTTTACGGGTTACACCTACATTAAGATATGCACCGCCCATTGTGCAGAAGCCCGCATCGGCAACAGCCGGGAGGTTCTTTGCATCGACATATGATTCGTTACGGATAGCCTCAACAGCGTCTTCGATATAGTGAACGGGGACTTTGGCATATACTGATGAGTAAGGGTCTGCCTGGTTGACTGTTTGCAAGCTTTTGTCGGCAATCGGATCCCAAGTTTCACCATCGGGTACTCTGAAAATGAAATATCCGGTACCAAACACAGATGTCAAATATTGCATTGGCATATTAGTTGTACCACCATTATAAACAAGTTCCATATCGTAGGCAGGTTGATCGGGATAGTTGGCATTGTTGGTGTTGAACTCAAACTCAGCCGCCGAGCAGTCAACCGGCGATGTCGGGTTGTATATCGGCAATCGGTGGTCGGCAGCAAACTGAGCTACGACGCACGATTCACCGGGCTGCAAGGGGTAGTCGGTACCGCTTCCGGGAAACCGCCATACATAGTCGGCATAGATGTATTCACCTTCAGCATCGGACCAAACAGGACGAGTTTTATCAAAATCAATTGTCTCGGTATTACCAAAATACAAACCGTCAAGATACTGCACCTCATCGGTGTTGTTGGCAATTTCATAGAACTGGTCGCGGAAATAAGAGAACGCATTCACAGGCTTGGAACCGCAATAATAAATCTCAGAGAAAACGAGTTTACCTTTTGCAGAGCCTCGAATACCCACCTTAACATCGACGGGACCGATAATTTCAGAATTCAAAGCACTACCGGCAAGCATAAATTCTTCGCCAGTCGAAACAATACCTGTTCCGGTAACATTGATAGTATAAATTCCGGGGATAACGCCGGGTACAGTACATTTTTCACCGCTGAAACGCTGCTCATAGTGAAGCCCTTCACTGTAATTGTCAAGTTTCACGACCATTTCACTGCCGTAATCAATATCGCCGATTAGTGAATTGAGAGTGATACCGACCTCTATCTCCTCGACTATCGGTGTATCGCCCAATTCATTGAACTGACCGCATGACGCAAGTCCCAGAGTCAGCAGTGCGGGTAATATATATTTTTTCATAATTCTAAGTATGATTAAATGGTTAATGCGAGTTCAATACCGAAGTAGAAACGATTATTGAGTCGTACAAATGAACCCGGATTTCTTAGAGATTCACGACGAGGATAGCTACGGAACATATTGTTAGCAAAGAACGATACGCGTAGAATATCGCCGATTTCTTTTGTAGCATTCACGTTGAAACACCAATAAGGTTTATAGCTTTCGCGAACTTCGAGCGGGTGGGTTACAACTTTGATCATGTGACCCATTCCGGCATCACGGAAATCCTCTTCGGTTGTAAACGTTCCAGGCTCAAAGAAGACAGGTTTGCCGGCTTGTATGCCTTTTTCTTCGTTGTCTTTAAGCGGCATATAACCGATTGGCAATTCATCGTTGCCATATTTACCCCAGTTTGCATCTTTCCAAACGGTTTGGGCAGTAAGTGTAACTGCAAATCCGATTGAAGGCAAGTTGTGGGTAATGCGGAGGGCGGTTGACATGAGTTCGTCATAGCGATAGTTGTCTTCCTTGCTATAAATTGCGATGTCTTTACGTCCGGATGCTGACATTGTGCTTGTCGGGTCATAGAAGCTATAGCCGGTTGTGTGGGCTTTGCTTCGCATGTATGAACCGTTGAGCGAAATGGTTGTATTGATCTTGTCGATACGACCGAAGTTGATGTCAAATTCAACACCTCGGGTAGTCACAAACGAGTTGTTGCCGGGAGTGTACCAGTATGACAGTACCTGGTTTACCGATTTTTGTTCAAGAGTATGCTCTCCGGTAGTTTTATTGTATGAGCTTTTATATTCGATCCACTCAAAGGGTGAGAAACTGTCAAAAGTCTGCATCAATCCATAACCGTTTTTAACTCGTTCTTCAAAAGCAGTTGCGGCTATGGTTGTTTGACCGAATTTCATATCGAGACCAACCTCTGATTTGTGGTTGGTGGCGATCTTCAAATTTTCGGTGCTGACATCAATCACACGTGTGGTGGTAATATAAAGGCGTTGATCTTCGGGGATTGACGAGCTTGTAAGCTCATTTATATTGATATATTCAAAATAGGCTGTTTCGGGGTGCATATACATCAATGATGGCATCTTGGCTGTCACACCATAACCGCCACGAATCCAAATCTTATTGGGAAGCACCTCAAACGACGCGTTGAAACGTGGTGAAACAATTCCACCGACAACCGATGCATGGTCATAGCGCACACCTGCCTGAAGCTTCAACAGATGCAGTCCCATCTGCCATGAGAAATTTTCCTCGGCAAACAAACCAACTTGGTTGATAAACGGAATATCGCGATAGTCGCGGGGACGGAAATTGGCGTTTTGATTTGTAACATCACGTTGAGGGGGAGCAGTCATGTCAAATGTTTTACCGTGACCGACATTGCCGTCTGAGCGGAAATCGACACCAAACAAAATACGGTTGTTAATCATACCGGTCTGCTTAAACATTGTTCCGACAAGTTTGGCAAACACATTGACCTCTCGCGAATCAATATTATAGCGTGACAAGTAGTTTGCCGGCAAACACACGGCATAGTTATTTTGGTCGGCGGCACCAAAATTTGTAATCTCATTACCACCTTTATCCACGATATGCTGACCGGCAAAATTTGACAACACAGCCCCGTCGGTGTAGGTCATTGAATATGGAGTGTTGTTAGAGCTAAGCATCGACTGATAGAACGATTGTTTAGAGGTGTATGTACCTGATACAACATAACGCAACGACTTCATGATACCTTTGTTAATGTTCCATGTTCCGTTTGTATTGAGTGTCACACCATATTCCTCGGCGCGCGATGCACGTTGATAGTTTTCATCGTCGGGATTGAGCGCACGACCATCCTTGCCATAGACAAAGTTAACCGAAGTGTTGCTACGCAGCGACTGGTTTAGTTCTTTTGAGTAAAGCACTCGGGCAGAAACGCGCTGATATGTGCGGTAAGACTCAACAGGGTCATTGGTGTTGTGTGCATAGTCGGCAGTGACGTTCATCGCTCCGCGTTTTTCGCCGAGAAGGAAACCTGTACCGATTGATCCCATATATACTTTGGGATTGAACTTACCGGTGATTCGAAGCGGTTCTCGGCCAGCTTTTGAGTTGATGATCACCGCACCCGAAGTCAAGTCGCCATGTTCAACCGAGGGAATACCACGGATAACCTCAATCGATTCGATGTTGTCAGTCGAAATCGAGCGGAGGTCAACACCCGACGCCGGCGATGCACCACCGGCATTTGTCGAGGTGCTACCTGCAACAGTCGGATTCATTGCCGAAAGGTTGGCATTATTTGATATTGGAGCACCATCACGGATAATTGCCGTTCCGAGCGCATTCATATTTGTCCCTGATTCACTGACCGTACGAATATTCAATGACTTAGCCGATGAAAGGTTAGGTTCGGTGGTCAATCCGCCGGGCAAAAGCGACATCACGTCACTCAAACTTGTTGCCTGCATGTGGTCCATAGCCGAGCGACCGATAATTGAAGATGTAGCTTCGCCCGCCTGACCCGCTTTTGCAAGCACTGTTACTTCTTTGATCTTGAAGTTTTCATCTTGCAACACAAAGTCGAGTGTTATGTTGTTAGTAACTTCAACCACCTGATCAACCGGAACCTTACCGACGTAAGAAACGGTGACTCTTGTTTTACCAAGCGGCACGTTACGCAAGATATATGAACCATCCTCTTTTGAGACTACCGAAAGCCCGTAGTCGGGAAATGCAATAACAGCAAACTCAAGAGGAGATACGCTGCTCTTGTCTAATTCGCTAATTACACCTGTTACTGTCGTACCGGTTTTCTTTTCGGGCGGTGTAACAGCCGAAACCGAATAAAATGACAGTAGCACGCTAATGAACATTATCAATATTCTTAGCGTAAAATTACTATTTCGCATTACTAAATAAAATATTGAGATATTAAAATAAAATTGCAGAAATGTACCAACCTATCTTATCAATTTGATAGGATTGCACAAAAAAACGTTGCAAAATTACAAAAATTTATCAACTTAACAAAAAGTTTTAAACAAAACCTGCTCAAAATCATCAAATCTTTAAACAACAATCACACAATCAGTAACAATCTGAAACAAAATTTCACTAAAAAATCATCAAATTACACTCATTTCATAGTATAAATACAGCTTTTCACCCCAAACACATATTATATACTTGCATACTATCATATTTTTTAGTAATTTTGCATATTTGGCAAACAAGGGATTGTTGCCGATTTTCAGTTTTCAACTTTAGAACTATGAATAAAGCTTTATTACCTATAATTATAATTGCATCGACACTGACTTGCACTTCGGCTTGTAAAGACCGTGGCACAAAAAGATATTTCACACCCGTCGAGGAGGATTGCGGATGTAAACATCAAGCAAGCGATGGCTCTTTTGCGACCGTCATAAATCCCGATATTCCCCAAAAGATGACTTTTGCCGGTCAGGAATATGACTTTGACCGCACTGACATGTATGAGCGTTTCGATCGCGAGCTTTCGTCTATAGCTTATACCCACGGAGCTACCCTTCTGATGATTAAGCGCGCCAACAAATACTTTCCGCTCATGGCTCCGATACTTGAGAAAAACGGCATTCCACTTGATTTTCTTTATCTTGCATGCATCGAAAGTTCGCTTAACCCTCGCGCTCTATCGCCCGCAAAAGCCGCCGGTTTCTGGCAATTTATGCCAACGACAGCACGTCAATATGGACTTGAGGTAAACGATAATGTCGATGAGCGATACAATCTTGAAAAAGCGACCGAAGCCGCCTGCCGTTTCCTAAATGATGCATACAAACGATATGGCAACTGGGAAAGTGTTGCAGCAAGCTACAATGCGGGCATGGGACGCATTACCGATGAACTTAACCGACAAGGTCAAGACACATCGTTTGATCTCTACCTCAACGATGAGACTTCGCGATATGTTTTCCGCATCTTTGCGATGAAACTTATTCTTGAAAATCCTCGAAAATACGGTTTTCTTTTAAAACCCGAACAGCTCTACTACCCCACCCCAACCCGCGAGATTGAGGTTAAGGGTCCAATCTCCGATCTCCCTACATGGGCTATCAATAACGGTACAACTTACCAATGGGTCAAAGAGTTGAATCCATGGTTACGCACCCGTTCATTGCCAAACAAAACATCTCGCACCTACAAAATCAAAGTTCCTGCCGACTCGGCTTCATTGTCGCGTCGCTCCACAACCAAACAACCAATTTACAATAGGAATTTCGTTTCAGAAAAATGACAAAACATAACCAAGATACAGAAAAAATAACGGCAGCCGACAGCATTGAAGTTATCGGAGCCCGTGTCCATAACCTTAAAAACATCGATGTAACCATCCCCCACAACGCGCTGACAGTCATTACCGGACTGAGCGGATCCGGAAAATCGTCGCTTGCCTTTGACACAATCTTTGCCGAGGGGCAGCGTCGCTATATCGACACATTCTCGGCATACGCCCGGAATCTTATGGGATCGCTCGAACGCCCTGATGTTGATAAAATCAGCGGATTGAGTCCGGTTATCGCAATCGAACAGAAAACGATAAACCGCAACCCGCGTTCGACAATCGGCACCACAACCGAGATTTACGACTACCTGCGTTTGCTCTATGCCCGCACCGCTACAGCCCGAAGCTATATATCGGGCGAGGATATGGTACGTTACACCGACGAGCAAATCGTAAACCTTATTCTGACCCGCTTCGAAGGCAAAAAAATCTATATTCTTGCCCCGGTTGTCAAAAACCGAAAAGGTCACTACAAGGAACTTTTTGAAAATATCAGAAAGAAAGGTTACCTTCAGGTGCGTGCCGACGGCGAACTACGTGAGATTATCCCCAACATGAAGCTCGACCGCTACAAAAATCACTCGATTGAGGTTGTGATTGACAAACTGAAAGTCAGCGACAAAGACCGTCAGCGATTGTTTGACTCGGTTGAGACAGCACTTAAGACCGGCGACAAACAGCTGATAATTCTCGATGCCGAAACCGGTTCGGTTGGTCATTACAGCATGACACTTATGGATCCTAAAAACGGTCTCAGTTATGCCGACCCGTCACCCCACAACTTCTCGTTCAACTCTCCGCAAGGCTATTGTCCTTGCTGTAAAGGGCTCGGCACAATCAATGTGATAGACCGTCAAAAACTCATTCCCGACGAAACCGTCTCTATATATAGAGGTGGTATCGCACCGCTCGGCAAATATAAAGACTCGATTCTCTTTGCTCAAATCGAGGCGATATGCCAAAAATATGGTGCTACACTCAAAACTCCCGTTGGCGAACTACCCCAAGAGGCAATTGACGAGATTTTGAACGGAACCGATGAACGTCTCAACATCGAGAAAGCCGGATTGACTTCAAGCTATATGATGTCGTACGACGGCATCATTAAATATATCGAGATGCAGCAGGATGACGATGCCGATGACTCTGCAAAAAAATGGAGCGGTCGTTTCTACTCGCGTTCGGTTTGCCCTGAATGTAATGGAGCCAGATTGAACAAACAGGCTCTCCATTTTTTCATAGGCGACAAGAACATCAGCGACCTGACCCGAATGGATATCAGTGACCTACTCGCATGGACCGACACCGCTCTTGACAAACTCAGCCCGTCGCGACAGATCATTGCCAAAGAGATTATAAAGGAATTTAGGTCGCGCCTGTCATTCCTCGTTGATGTCGGACTCGACTACCTCTCGCTCGACCGTAACTCATCGACACTTTCGGGTGGCGAGAGCCAGCGTATCCGCCTTGCGACACAGCTCGGTTCGGAACTCGTCAACGTGCTTTACATTCTCGACGAGCCGAGCATCGGTCTCCATCAACGCGACAATCAGCGACTGATTGACTCGCTCAAACGATTGCGCGATGCCGGTAACTCGGTCATCGTTGTTGAACACGACAAAGACATGATGCTCGAAGCCGACTATATTGTTGACATCGGTCCGCAAGCCGGTCGTCGCGGTGGCGAAGTCGTCTTTGAAGGCACTCCTGCCAACATGTTGAAAACCGACACGTTGACTGCGTCATATCTCAACAATACACGTTCAATCGACATCCCGACCGAACGCCGACCGGGCAACGGGCTGTCAATCGACCTTCTTGGCTGTACCGGTAACAACCTACAGAATGTTGACTTCCACCTTCCGCTTGGAACGTTGACCTGTATTTGCGGTGTATCGGGTAGCGGTAAATCAACATTGGTAAATGCAACCCTTCAGCCTGTTTTGAGTCAGCATTTCTACAATTCGATTACCCCTCCACTCCCCTACCGTGAAATTCTCGGTATCGACAACATCGACAAGGTTGTCACCGTCGATCAGTCGCCGCTCGGACGCACTCCACGTTCAAATCCGGCAACTTATACCGGTGTTTTCAGTGACATCCGTAATCTTTTTGTAAGTTTGCCAGAAGCCCGTATCCGTGGCTACAAACCGGGACGTTTCTCATTTAACGTTGCCGGCGGTCGATGTGAAGTTTGCAAAGGTAACGGTTACAAGACAATCGAGATGAACTTCCTGCCCGATGTTCTTGTGCCTTGCGAGGAGTGTGGCGGACGCCGATATAACCGTGAGACTCTTGAAGTACGTTTCAAAGGCAAGTCAATTGCCGATATTCTTGACATGACAATCAACCAGGCTGTCGAATTTTTCGCAGCTCAGCCGGTCATACTCCACAAAATCAAAGTGTTGCAAGACATTGGTCTCGGATATATCAAACTCGGACAACCATCATCAACTCTCTCAGGCGGTGAGAACCAGCGTGTTAAGCTCGCAACCGAACTCGCCAAACGTGATACCGGCAAAACCCTTTTCATTCTCGACGAACCGACAACCGGTCTCCACTTCGAGGACATCCGAACACTTCTCGGCGTACTCAACCGCCTTGTTGACAAGGGTAACACCGTCCTTGTAATCGAGCATAACCTCGACGTTGTCAAATGTGCCGACTACATTATTGATATGGGACCCGGAGGAGGTAAAAACGGGGGTAGAATTATCGCTCAGGGTACGCCCGAGGAGGTCGTTGCCACCTCATCGCCGACCGCACCCTTCCTGTTGCGCGAAAACATCCAAGCGTCATAAGTTTTTCCCTAAAAATCAGTGCAGTTAGGCTGAACATACATGCGCTGTCGTTTGTTATATCTGTCAGAACAACTAAAACTAAGCAAAAAAATGAAAAGAAATATTTTGCCGATTATACTAACTGCTTCGGTAGCATCATTTGCTTTTATAGCCTCATCGTGTGGTTCTAAAAGCGAAAACAGCTATGTTGAATATGATGGCGAGCAATTTTTCAAGCCTACCATGCACAACATTGTCGCCGATACAGTCTTTGATTATGACGGCACAAAAGTTGAGACTACACGAATCAGCCGATATGACTCAATCGAGGACTCAAATAATTTTGTATCACTCAATATCTATGCCGACATAACCAATGGCAAAATCAACGGAGCGATTGCAAAATATATCGAGGAAGCGGTCAACTCATTTTCAACCGACACAATAGTATCTCATGAAATATCAGTTGATACCGTTCCAACAATTGACGCTGCCCGAATGGTGAACGTTGCCGACACAACAATCTCATACTTTACTACACACATAATACCTCAGGCATTGTCTGACAGCATTGTAGCCGTCAATCTTGCAATCGACGTCAAACCGGTTTGGGCTAACAGCTACTATGTAACATATTCGATGGCATCTCAAGCCTACTATGGCGGAGCACACGGCGATGACGACTTTTATCTCCAGACGTTTGATGCTAAATCGGGTCGCCCGATGGGATTCTACAACCTCGTTCAAGCGTCTCAACAAGATGCCGTGCGTGAGCAGCTGCTTGACGTAATCAGCCGTTCTCACGATATGAGCGTCGAAAAATATCTCGCCTCAGTCAACGAGTGGGCAGGCAATCAAGGTGCCGACCTCTGGACCGAGCAAACTTTCCCCATTGCACATGTAGCACTAACTAACCAAGGATATGTCTTCTGCTATCCAAAATATACGATAGCCCCGGGCTCAGACGGCTGCCCCGTCTATATTGTCCTGGTCAAAAAATAAAACAAATTTCTCCCTCTGATATGTTGTAAAGCCGACCCACCCCTCAAGGGTGAATCGGCTTTATTTTTTATAACTGTCTGACTACCATATATTCTCCTGCGCTACCGGCACCGACATAGTATCGCTTCAAGGCATAGCCGAGCGAGGCGGCTTTGCCTGACATGGGGTAACCGAAGTTAGAGAAAATGTCATATTCGCTACCGCAGATTGGGCAACGGGCGGTCAAGGTTTCCGAGTCAATCTCAACCCTGATATCTCGTTGACATTCAACAGGGCAAGCAGCATCGTAGGCGATTGGCGCGCCAAACACGTCGCCACACAACAATATTCCGCCAAAACCGGTCATACTTAATGCTGTATAGCTGTAGTTTACCGGCTGTTGCTCTTCTTTTACGAACAGTCGCCACGAAACAGCTCCCGCCGTACCATAAACAATCCATTCGCCCGACGAATAGAAGGGGAGATAAACAGGAGCGGGAGGTATGCGGTCGGTTTCAACACTGTTACAGCCCGACATTGCCAACAAAGTCAGCAATGCAATCAGCCTTACAACAGACATCAATTTTATTTTTCAAGAAGGGAATCGACAGCCCGGTGCCACTTGTCAAACCCAAATGACGCCAAGATGTCATCCATCAAAGCCGAGATACGGTCATTACACAAGTTGCCGATTGAACCGGCATGGGTGTGATGAATCTCGCGATTGGCTTTAAATTCACCGCGTTCAATTTCACGCCCTACTTTGACATATGCGTCACGGAACGGCACACCACTCATAACCAAACGGTTAACTTCTTCAACCGAATACATAAACTCATACCGAGAATCATCAGCCGCTTTTTCGTTAACCTTGATGCCGTCAATCATTCGGGCTGTCATGTCGAGAATTGTTTCCATCTCGTCAAATGCCGGTACGAAATTTTCTTTCACAAGCTGAAGATCGCGGAAATATCCCGATGGCAAGTTGTTGGTTTCAAGAGTAATCTCCATCGGTAATGCCTGGAGTCGGTTGCAACGTGCGCGGGTCAACTCAAACACATCAGGATTCTTTTTATGGGGCATAATCGATGAACCGGTTGTGAACTCATCGGGCAACTTGATGAACCCGAAGTTTTGAGAGTTGAACAGGCAGGAATCAAACGCGAGCTTGCTGACAGTCGCAACGATTGACGAAATAGCCTGAGCAACGATGCGCTCGGTTTTGCCACGACCCATCTGGGCATACACAACATTATAGTTCATTGAATCAAAGCCGAGCAAGTCGGTTGTCATCTGACGGTCAAGCGGGAATGACGAGCCATAACCGGCAGCCGAACCGAGCGGATTACGGTTTGAAACACTATAAGCAGCCTTCAAAACAGTCATATCATCAACAAGCGACTCAGCATATGCGCCAAGCCACAAACCAATTGACGACGGCATTGCAACCTGGAAGTGGGTATATCCCGGAATGATGACATTTGAATAACGGTTGCTCTGCTTGATCAACACGTCAAATAAACGCTTTACAGCTACCGTGAGGCGTTCGATGCGATGACGGATAAACAGTTTCAGGTCAACCAGAACCTGGTCGTTACGCGAACGACCTGAATGAATTTTCTTTCCGAGATCACCAAGAGCTCGGGTGAGCATCAGTTCAACCTGGGAATGAACATCTTCAACATCCTCTTCAATCACAAACTCGCCGGTTTGTGTCAGCTTGTAAATGCGACGAAGTTCTGCCAGCAAAACCGGCAGTTCATCATCGCCAAGCAACCCGATTGAGTTGAGCATTGTAATATGAGCCATCGAACCTAAAACGTCGAATGGCGCAAGATAGATATCGAGTTCGCGGTCACGACCAACTGTGTATTTCTCTACATCAAGATCGACCGTAGTGTCCTTTTCCCAAAGTTTTTTTGCCATAATGTTGTATCATTCTTTATTTTACAAGCTGTTAAGCTGGCTCATTACCTCACCAAACTTGTCGGCAGCTTTTTGAAGATGTGGTCCGACGAGCGGTTTCATGATTGCCGGAATCTCAACGTCGATCGAAGTTGTAACCTCGGTTTGAGCATCACTGATTTTCTTGAACGAAACCGACATATCGATGGGCACGGGAGCCTTTTCAGCACTGAAAACAACAAGGTCGGGCTGACGACGTTCCTTAACTACAAAACAGATTTCGCCAACTTGGGCAGTCGATAAAACCAATCGGTCATTTTCAAACTTGATTTCCCCAACCTTTGCCTTCATATCTTCGGGCAACGAGGACAGCTTGTCTTGGAGAAACGACAAGTTGCTGAAGCGATCATACAATTCTTCAGCCGACTTGTCAATTACAACGGGAGTACCTTTATACTGTGCCATCGTTCTTATTCTTTAACTTGGCGGGGTGTCCAGTTGGCAGGGTCTTTGCGCCACTCTCTGAGAGTATCGATATCTTCGCTACAAATATAATTGGTTTTCAAAGCCGCGTCAAGCATTGCGTTATAGTTACTCAAAGTCAACAATGTAACACCGGCTTTTTTGAATGCTTCAACAGCGACGGGGAAGCCGTAGGTAAAGATTGCAACCATACCAACAACTTCACATCCGGCAGCACGGATAGCTTCAACAGCCTTCAAGCTGCTGCCTCCGGTTGAAATAAGGTCTTCAACGACAACCACTTTCTGACCAGGTTTGAGATTACCTTCGATAAGGTTTTCAAGACCGTGGTCTTTGGGAGTTGAGCGAACATACACGTATGGCAAACCGAGTTGATCGGCTACAAGAGCACCCTGAGCGATTGCTCCGGTAGCAACACCGGCAATAGCGTCGGCTTCTCCAAAGTTCTCCATAATCAATCGGCAAAGTTCGATTTTGATAAATGAACGAACGTCGGGATAAGAGAGAGTCTTGCGGTTATCAGTGTAGATAGGAGAGTTCCAACCCGATGCCCAGGTGAAAGGATTGAGGGGTTGAAGTTTGATTGCACTGATATTGAGTAACTTTTCGGCGAGAATACGTGCTAAATTTTCCATTTCTATTATATATTATTATGTGTTTTATTATTTTAAGCCACAAAATTAGTCATTTAAATTCATATTTAAAAACAAGAACGCAACTTTTGATATCACAAGGTCAACTTTTAGCCTCGATCAAATCAAAAATTGCGTATGACTATAATAAAATTCCTGCTCTAAAAAATCACAATTCAATTTTTCTCAAGTATAGCATTTATACGCGACACAAAATCATTGATGGCAAAAGGACGGGTGATATAGTCAGTTGCACCGGCATTTAATGCCTGTACAATCGAATTAGTATCATTTGCCGGAGCACAAACAAGAGTCGGAACATTTGGCGCTCCTTGAGCAATTCCATCGATTATCTGAGCACCCGAATTTTGATCGATTGCCACGTCAACTATTACAAGGGAGTAGTCAGCAGCGTCCAAACCAAACCAATCTTCTATCGACACACACGACTCGACCTCGTAACCAAGCTTGTTAAAGTGATAATGCACCAACTCGGTCAAAAATGGATCCTGGTCAACAACAAGAATTTTCTTGTCGCCTTGTTCATTTTGGTTTATATTTGCTTGATCGTCAGACATGACAGATTAAGATTAGATAAATTGTGATGATTGGTTAACTATGGTTTTTTATTTCCGCTACAAAGTAAACACCATTTATATAATAAATGTACTTTAGTAATCAAATTGTGTCGTATATGGGTCTGAAATTTTATCTTAACGACATTTGTAACAGTCAAAGTAGAGATTTGACAAAACTCTGTAACAAAATTGTACAATTGCGAAAAATCTCCAATTTATAACTCCAAACCACCCTGTTACAATTTTACACCTATTTCGACACACCGAATCAAAAAATTTATCAATTTTCAAAAAAATTTCGCTAAAAATGCTTTTTTTCATTTTCTTGTTACAAAATTTTGTTACAATGTTACAATATTTTAACCTGCTTTGTATCAGCATTTTAAAATTATTGCGCCAAACTAATTACAATACAGATAAATTTTGTAACATCTATGACACATATTTTATCAAAATTTTTCTCGCTGATTTACAGCGTTTTAAGCTGTATATTAAAAAATATTGCATTTTTTTGAAAAAAAGTTTGTAAAATTTTTGTAATTAAAAAAATTGTTGTACCTTTGTGGCGTAATCAATTTGTAACACAAACGCAAAACGATTCACAAAACGTCAAAACAGATTTCAATAACAACTAAATACTTTCAACTATGACATCTTCAGTTTTTCAATCAAGACTTCTCGATCTTCAAAGCAACCTTCTTAACTTTGCTTACATGCTAACTTCTAATCGCGACGATGCTTATGACCTTCTTCAGGACACCACAATCAAAGTTATCGAAAGCGAAGACAAATATGTTGACAACGTAAACTTCAAAGGTTGGGTCTTCACTATCATGCGCAACATCTTCATCAACAACTACCGCAAAATGTCTCGTCAGGCAACCGTTGTTGACACTACCGAAGACCTCTACCACCTTAACCTTCCCCAGGAATCAGGTTTTGAAACTCCCGAAGGTTCTTTCGCTGCTAAAGAAATCAGCGACGCCATCAACTCTTTTGATGATGACTACCGTATCCCCTTCTCAATGCACGTTCAAGGTTTCAAATATAATGAAATCGCTGAGAAGATGAACCTCCCCCTCGGAACTGTAAAAAGCCGCATTTTCTTCGCTCGCCAGCGTCTTCAGGAAATGCTCAAAGATTACGCTTACTAATTCGAGAGAGCCGGTTATCAAATCGTTTATTTTGCTTAACAACATTACTAAAATAAAAATTGCTATAATATCGCTAT
>JAIDRE010000003.1 GCA_029061925.1 Muribaculaceae bacterium
TATCTTGAATGATGACAATAGCCCCGTTCCGTGTCTCGACACGATGAAAATTCACGTTCAAAGAATTATAGAAACAATTCTTTGTTAATGAATTGATTCAAGTTCCAGCAGGACAATGCAGGGCATAATACCGAAACGGAAGGCTATATTCTGACCAATGCCGGTGCTGACATACATTTTGCGGTCACCTTTTTCATATAATCCGCCCCACTCACGATAGGACCACTGAGACGGAGACCAATTACCAATCTTAAACTGCATAGCATGGGTGTGTCCGGCAAGAGTCAAGTCAATACCATCGGTTTTGAGAACCTCACGACGCCAGTGAGATGGGTCATGAGAGAGCAAAACCGTAAAATCGTTGGGCGAAATATCTTTGATAGCCTTTGGTAAATCAGAATAGTCGGGGAATTTCTTACTACCGGCATTGTCAACGCCAACAATGTTGATGTGGTCTTCGCCTCGGCAAATTACCACCGATTCGTTTCTCAAAACATGCCAGCCTACTTCGTGCTGAGCCTTTACAACTTTTGAAAGCTCCTTAATCGGTGTATAAGGCTTTTTGTATTCGCGATATAGACAAAAATCGTGGTTGCCGAGAACCGAATACACGCCGTCGCGGGCTTTCAGCCTACTCAAATCATCTTTGAATCTATCAATTTCTGATGCCGAAATATTAACAAGATCTCCTGTGAATACAATTAGGTCGGGGTTGAGCGAATTAACCGTATCAACAATCAGTTTGACCGTGTCGGGTGTCGATGTATATGTTCCGAGGTGGAAGTCTGACAAATGAACAATGCGGTAGCCATCAAACGATTTCTTTATCTTAGGCGAACTGATTTTGACATCCTCGACTTTTACTTTTGTCCATCCCGATGTAATGCCATAGACAATTACGATAATCCAGCAAATTGCGACTACCAATCCAATTATATTAAACCACACGACAGGGAATGACGGGACAAACTTTGCTATGAAATTAGCTATAAGCGAGATAAATGTAAAAATAAATATCGGGACAACAATACACATTGACAGTCCGAACAGCTTGTTGAGGACTTTATGACGATAAGAGGGTGCAATCAGAGTTCTTAAAAGAACTATAAAATAATATAATGACGGGAGAACGACCAAAATTTTAAGCCATAAAGGCCAACCGGGGACAACTTCGTTCAAAATATAAGCGTCTGACAAGCACAATATTGTAACCAACAGCAAAAAGATTGTTGCCATGAATCTATTCTTTATATAATTGAAAATATACCACAAAGATATACAAAATTTCGCAAAATAATTAACCGAACTGATTTTTCTTATGTCGCTATTCTGCGTCTATTAATTATAACAAAATTCTGTCCAAAAAGATTAACCAAAATTAGAGAACTGTCAAAAAATAGAATTTTCATTCATTATTAATCATTTAAAATATGATATTATGGCTTCTATTCAAGTTAAATTCCGTAAATCGTCAGTATCCGGCAACACGGGTAGTGTTTATTATTTAATTATTCACAACAGTAAGGCTAAACAGCTGATAACTCCCTATCGCCTTTTTCCCGACGAATGGAACAACTTTATGAACAAGACGACATTTTCAGTCAAAAATTCACGAAAGAACATTGTAGCAAGTGTTATTTTTGCAACTGAAATAGACTTGAGACGCTTTTCCATTATCAGCGAAGATCTCACTCTAAAACGAGAAAAATACACAGTCGATGATATTATTGATGAATACAAAATGTTTGTCACAAAATATTCGCTGTCAAATTATATGGGTTCATTACTCAATCAAATGATGCAGAACTACAGATTTAGCACAGCACAAAACTACAAAACCACTCTAAATAGCTTTTGCAACTTTATGCAGGACCGATATCCGTTATTGAGTCCGACCATCGATTATCTCACACCCGATACAATTCAAGGCTATGAAACATGGCTTAGGCTGAGAGGAATCACACCCAACACATCATCATTTTATATGAGAATTTTACGAGCCGTCTATAATCGTGCAGTTGATGAACAAGTTATATTTAACCGCAATCCGTTTAAACATGTCTATACCGGTATTGATAAAACCACCAAACGCGCCTTGTCGCTTACACTTATAAGTAAAATCAAACATCTCGACTTGTCATATAACCATTCGCTTGACATGGCACGCGATATGTTTATGATGAGTTTCTACCTGCGCGGAATGAGCTTTATTGATATGGCATATCTGAAACGCACTGACAATCAAGATGGTTACATAGTTTATCGGCGTCGTAAAACCGGTCAGAAGCTATCAATCAAATGGACCGATGAGATGCAACGGATAATCGACAAATATCCCCACAATCAAAGCGATTATCTACTGCCGATTTTAGCATCAAGAAACTGTCATAACTATAACGCCTATCGCAACATTGGCAGTCGAATCAACCGCAATCTAAAGATTATTGCCCGACTTGTAAACCTCAACCAGACACTAACCCTCTATGTTGCCCGACATAGCTGGGCGTCAGCGGCTCAATCAAAAGGAATTCCACTCAACGTAATCAGTCAGGGAATGGGGCACGACTCAGAATCGACAACTCGAATTTATCTAAATTCGCTCGACACATCGCTCGTTGACAAAGCAAATTCTGTAATCATAAAAAGCCTATGAATTAAACTGTTAATAACAATTCATTATGCTCATCACAAAAATCAGTTTAAAATAAATTTCAAAAAATTTGGTAGGTAAAAAAAAACTGCGTAAATTTGCATCGCTTTAGAGATATGAACACATATTTTTGAGCATTAGGATTGTCTTATGGTGTAATGGTAGCACTGCAGTTTTTGGTTCTGCCTGTCTTGGTTCGAATCCAGGTAAGACAACTTCTTCAAAACCTCATTCCGTTGTTAATCAGCGTGATGAGGTTTTTCATTTTCAAATATCCATTGCCCAATGGAGGTATGTCATCACAATTTGTGATGACCAATTCGTAAAGTTTGCTGTATTCTTTGTTATTTAACCGACTTAATAAAAGATGTGATATCAGCGAGGACATCGGGAGCAAACGTTTCTTCGATGATTTTATATTCTTCAACATTGCCGGTGATGGCGTGTTGCATCAAGTGATTCAGACCTGGGTAAGTTACAACTTTTGCATTAGGGACAAGTTGTTTTGCAATATCAGAATTAAGTTCAGGCGGAACTTGTCGATCTTTCTCACCATAAATAATAAATGCCGGAATTTTTAAGGACTTAAGATCTTTTGCCGGGTCATATCCGAGGAAAAACATCATCCAATAGTTATTAGCTTTGGCGGTCAATACGCTCTTTAACTGCATAGCGAGATTGAAACTCCGAGAACTCGACTTATAACCGGGATAAAATTCCTCAATCTTTTCATCTTCAATAGAATCGATGGTCGGATTTTGTAATTTATACTCGAAAACTTTTGTGAGCGCATTTCTGAATTTTTCAGCTTCAGATTCAGGTACACCCGATTTCATCAGAGCGACCTTGTTTTGCCAGGCTATAATATCTTTCCCTTGAATTGACGGACCGGCTATTGATACAATAAAGTCTGATCTATCTTTTTTTGAGCCAAGCATATAGGCAATCAATCCGCCCTCGCTATGACCGAGAATACCAACTTTACCAAATTGTTTGTTTTCTCTAATCCAATTCATCACAGCCTCGGCATCATTGGCAAAATCGGCAGTCGTCGCATTCAAAATATCGCCGGTCGATTTTCCAACGCCTCGTTTATCGTATCGGACAGATGCAATTCCGTTTCGCGCTAAATAATCTGCAATCACTACAAACGGCTTGTGCTCAAACAATTCCTCATCACGATTTTGTTGACCACTTCCTGTAACCATTATAACAATCGGAGTCGAATTATCGGTATTTTCGGGCAGCGTTAATGTTCCGGCAAGTGACGCCCCTCCCGTCTCGTTATTGATAACGACTTCTTCGGTTTTATAGGGAAATGGAGGCACTGGCGTTTGGGGGCGATTAGACTTTTTTAGTTCAGTTTGAGTCTTAGATTTAGATTGCTGAGGCGAATCTTGCTTCATACCACAAGCCGATAACGCAATTATCGATACCAATGCAATCACTATGTATTTCGAGAATTTTATCATATAATAATTCATTCAAATAATGATCAATGCTTTTTTCTTTTAGAATCATTCGTTTTTGAAAATGATTCCTTAAATATTCCTGCAGAGATTGGACCAATAAAGCCTACTAATCCAACTATAAATAA
>JAIDRE010000030.1 GCA_029061925.1 Muribaculaceae bacterium
GATTTTAGCCTACTTATATTAATAAATGAACTCGTTGATGAATCGAAGTTGTAAATATATAACTCTCCGGTTTCACCATCTATAACAGTTAATTCACAATTACCTTCACTGATTGCAAATTGAATGAATAGCGTGCCATTGGTATAATGACAATCTATTTGCTGTCTGTTAACTGATTTAGGACGTTTGGATGGATCGCTCGTCCCTATATTCCCGGGATCTGTATCAGGGCTTACCGGAATTTCATCCATATCTTCATCGGATATAGTTTCAGCCAATGCAGGAATAGCCGTCAGAAGTATGGATAACGATAGAATAATTTGTTTAAGTTTTTTCATATAGTTGAATAATGGTTTCGGTTACAAATTTAGCCAGAGTGACGGATATAAATCGAATTTTATTTAGAAAAAATTTCCACCACCTGTGTTTGTAAAACACTGAAACATAGCATCTTATAGGGTGGCAGAAAATTAAAATCTCCACCACCCTCTAAAGCTCTATAAATCAACAACTTACCAGGCTGAATAATGAAACACGCTATAACAGACTGTATGTTAGCGTGTTATCTCGCTGCGCAAAAACGACAAATTAAAATATTTAGTTCGGTAACAAAAATTTGTCAAGATAATCGTGTGATTTTATTAAGAAAAATATATCTTTGCAATTATAATTTATTTTGCCATGATACAACGATCTATATTATCACATATTTATTATTCAGTTATTTTTTTATTACCATTCGTTTTATCAGCGTGTGGAAATGACATAAATAAGATTGAATTAGACAGGGCTGAAAATGTAATGGAAATAGAGGACGACCCTCGTGAGTGTCTAAATCTGTTGCAACAAATGAATTATGATTCTATTACTTCCGTGAAACTAAAAGCTCGGTATGGATACTTATATGCACGATCTATTCACAAACTTAATAAAAGGATGGATAGTGATTTATATATAAGACAAGCTGTTGAATATTATCAGACCAAGGGTGATTCGCCCGAGCTAATGAAAGCCTTGTTTTATTATTCAAATTATCTGTTTGAAAACGATTGGAGCAATGAAGCCATTAAGTTAGTAATGAAGGCACGGCAGTTAGCCATCAAATATAATGACGACTACTGGCGAGGAAAAATTGTTGAGCTTATTGCTGATATACTTGAACATAACCATAACAATTATGAAACAATAAAGTATAGATATGAGTCAGCCCAATATTATTCAAAAGCCGGACGAGAAGATAATGCGAGATATTGCTATGTTGACTTGGCAATTGCATACGATAATATTCACGAATATAAAAAAAGTATTGAATTGGCTGATAGTATTCTAAATATTGCTGTCGCTGAGAAAGATTCAACATTGATTGCCTACTGCTATAGGACAGAATATAATGCACAAATAAGAACTAAAGAATGGGAAAAAGGAGAATCGGGATTGAATAAATTTCTTTCTATGAGTAAATTTTTTGAGCCTTCTCCTCACGATTATATTTATAAGGCAATGATTCACGTCCATAAAAATGAATTTGATAGCGCTGAGATAATACTAAATTGGGTGAGCGATTTAAGAATGACAAATATTGAAAGAAAATTACTTTATGTTACTTTAAGAAACTTTTATAAGAAAAAGAAGGATTTCGAAAAAGCACTTATTGCTACAGATAGTATCTTCAATATAAATAATAAGGATGTTCGCAAGAGCTTTTCACAGGTTATAGTGGCAACTCAACGAGACTATATCGATGAAGACTTGACAATTACAAATTTGCGCGCTGAACACCAGCGTGTTTTCATTATTGCGAGTTTAATTGTCTCGGCAATCATAATTATATTTATTGTTCTGATTTTTCGCTATCGTCTAAAAGTCAAGAGAATCGAATCAGAAAAGGTTATCGAGCAAATTATGGCTGTCTCAGATGAGTTGAGCAGCGAAAATATGAGACTTACAGCAGCTGTCAAAGAACATAAAAAACAAATTTCTGACATGGAAGACCGCCTGGAAGAACATAGTAAAAATTCGGTTAACACCGAGACTTTGTTTCAGGAAAAATGGGAAATGCTCAATTTCTTATGCAATGAGTATTTTGAAAAGGGAGATACTCCCAAAACTCGAGCTACAATTGTTTCGCGAATTGAAAATGAATTGAAACGTTTTCAAAGTCCCGAAAGTATGGCGGCTCTTGAAAATGCCGTCAACAAGTATATGAATGGCGTGGCATCGCGCCTGCGTGAGCAATGCGATTTTCTAAACGAGAGCGCAATTTTATTTGTGATTTTATGTATGGCGGGGCTTTCTCAGCGAGCTGTTTGCCTGCTCCTCGACCTCTCATATAATTATTACTATACTAAAAAGCAACGTATTGCAACCCGCATAGAGCAATCGGCGGTTCCCGATCGCGACCTGTTTCTAAGCTATCTCAAGTAGAATCTCTAAGCAAGGTTAAAGCGTGTTAAATGCGAAACCTTTTGATGAGTCACAATGTTTTACTACCAAAGAGAAGGCATTTCAGACGTTATTAAAACGTCACCTCTCAAAAACTTAAACCCTCTCCAACCTCCGTCAATGCCTCTGCGATGACGGAGGTCTCTTTTTATACCTATCATAATTCCCATTGTCTAAATGTGTGCATTTGCACACAAATGATAATGCAAGGATAGCAAAAACGAAGTTGTAGGGACGGTATAAAAAAGCGCTGTGCCAATTTTGAACTGCACCCCAAAAGTTGAACACAAAACTTTTGGAGTGCAGTTTTATTATGAAGCATAGCTATGAAGAAAAG
>JAIDRE010000031.1 GCA_029061925.1 Muribaculaceae bacterium
GGGCGACGGTGATGGTGCCGCCGGGGGTGGTGTCGAGTCCGTCGGGGTTGATTTGACCGTCTTGGGCGATGATGAGCCAGTCGGCGGGATCAACGTTGACTGTAACCTTGTTTTCAGAGCCGTTGAAGATGAGTTTTATCTCGTTCCATGAGTCGCCGTTGGCGTTGTTTTTGATTGAGTAGGAGATGACGTTGGGGGTGGAGACGTCGTCAAAAACGATGTTGCGGGCGATTTCGTCGGCGGTGGTCATACGGAAAGCAGGATGGGCTTTGCGCAGGGCAATCAAGTTACGATAGTAGTTGTAGATGTCGGCGTTTTTGTTTTTTAGAGTCCAGTCGATTGCGTTGACTTCGTCGGGCGAGTTGTAGGTGTTGTGGACGCCTTTTTTGTCGCGGAAAATTTCCTCACCGGCAAACATAAAGGGGGTGCCTTGAGAGGTGAACACGATTGTCTGGGCGAGTTTGGCGGCACGATGACGGTCGGCTTCTGATTTGTCGGACAATGATTTTGCGAGTTTGTCGGTCAGGCAAAGGTCGTCGTGGCACGAAATGTAGTTGATGACCTGGAGGGGTGACGAGGCGTAGGGAAATTTTGAGTTGTTACCTTTTGAGTAGTCAACCATCGGGTGGGCAGTAGAGGCTACAATGCCGATTTTGACGGTCTCTTCGTTGCCCGGTTTGCCGGTTGCAAAACCACGGTCGGCAGCGTTTGAATAGTGACCTTTGATTGCATCACGGATGTCGTCGCTAAACACGGCGATACCGTTCATTTTGGCAACATTTTCTTTTAAAGCGCGACTTTCGGCGGGTAGGGGTGAATCGCCGGCAGTCCAGCCTTCGCCATATATGATTATTGACGGGTCGATTTGTTTGAGTTCACGGGCAATGCGGTTCATTGTTTCGGTGTCGTGGATTGCCATGAGGTCAAAGCGGAAGCCGTCAATGTGGTATTCGTTTGCCCAATATTTAACCGAGTTGACGATGAAGTTTTGCATCTGTTTGCGGTCAGAGGCGGTTTCGTTGCCACAGCCCGATGCGTTGCTATACGAGCCGTCATCGCGATAACGATAGTAGTAGAGCGGAGCGGTCAGTGAGAAGTTTGAATCGTCGTTTTTGGCGGTATGGTTATAAACGACATCCATAATCACGCCTATTCCGGCATTGTGGAGCGATTGAATCATCTGTTTCATCTCGCGGATGCGTGTGGCAGGGTCTGTGGGATTGGTTGAATATGAGCCATCGGGAACGTTGTAGTTCAATGGGTCGTAGCCCCAGTTGTATTTGTTGGCTGAGAGGTTTGATTCGTCAACCGAACTGAAGTCGTAGGAGGGGAGAATGTGAACGTGGGTTATGCCGAGTTCCTTGAGGTGGTCAATGCCGGTTTTGTCTCCGAGGGTTGACAGGGCGTCTTGCTCGGTCAGGGCAAGGAATTTACCTTTGTTGTTGATTCCTGATGACCGGTGCATCGAAAAATCGCGGTGGTGCATCTCATAGATGACCGCATCGGTGATGTTGTCGAGACGGACGCGACGGTCATTTTCCCAACTTTCGGGATTGGTTGATTCAAAGTCGATTATGGCAGCACGCGAGCCGTTGATGCCGACTGCTTTAGCCCACACACCCGGAGTCTCATCGAGCCATTTGCCGGCATATTTTATCTGGAATGTATAGAATTTGCCATAGAGCTGTTCGGGAACGGACGCAACCCATGTGCCTTGGTCGCCTTGTTTCATTTCGAGGACTTTAGAAGGCGATTTGGTGTCGTTATTGTCATAGATGTTGACAGTAGCGGCTTGAGCCTGGGGCGACCAGAGCTTGAACTGAGTCGCGTCGGGCAGAACGGTTACACCGAGGTCGGTGTTGTTATAGTCGGGGAGGTTTGCGATGTCGGGCATAGATGGCACGGGAACAGGGATCTCTTTAGCAGAAGAAGAACATGAACAAATTAAGGCTCCAGCCAAAAAATTAAGGAGATTTTTACGGTTGAAAGTCATTGGTTATATACTGAATTTTAGATTTTTTTAAAGGGTTAGGATTAGATTTAATCATCAATATAATACAAAGTTACATAAAAAGGTCGGATTCTGCAAGAACCGACCTTGATTTTTTATAATTTTAAGAATTTTCTTTAACAAGCCTTGAAGCTCATGTCGAGACCTTTGACCGAGTGGGTGAGGGCTCCGACCGATATGAAGTCAACACCGGCTTCGCCATAGGCGCGAAGGGTGTCGAGGGTGATACCGCCGGATGATTCGATTTCGGTTTTGCCATTAACGATTTTAACGGCTTCTTTGGTGGCCTCGGGGCTATAGTTGTCGAGCATGATTCGGTCAACGTTGTTGTCGAGAGCTTCGCGGAGCTCATCGTTGTTGCGGACTTCGACTTCGATTTTGAGGTCGCGCCCCGATGCTTTGCAATAGTCTTTTGCAGCTTTGACAGCGTTGGTGATTCCGCCTGCAAAATCAACGTGATTGTCTTTGATGAGAATCATGTCAAAAAGACCGATACGGTGGTTTTCGCCACCGCCGATTTTAACGGCTTCTTTTTCGAGAAGGCGCATACCGGGCGTGGTTTTGCGGGTGTCAAGAACTTTGGTTTTGAGACCTTCGAGTTTGCTTTGATAGTGGTTAGTAGTAGTAGCTATTCCGCTCATGCGCTGCATGATGTTGAGCATTGTGCGCTCGGTCTGGAGCAGAGAGCGGACGGGACCTTCAACAACGAAGGCAATGTCGCCCGGTTTTACTTTTTCACCGTCGTTGATGAAGACGGTCATTTTCAATTCGGGGTCAAATTTTTGGAACACGCGACGTGCGATTTCGACACCGGCAAGGATTCCGGGCTCTTTGATGAGGAGGTGCTGGCGTCCTTTGGCTGAAGCGGGGATCGTGCTGAGGGTGGTGTGGTCACCATCGCCGATATCTTCGGCAAAAGCGAGGTCGATGAGGTTGTCGATAAGCTGTTCTCTTGTTTTCATATCGATATATTTTAGTTTATTTGTTTCAAAGAAAAGAAGAAGCGTGAAGCGGGTTTACGCATGTTGTAAGCCGATGACATTGCGCTGCCGTAGGCTCCAGCCGAACGGATGGCGATGAGGTCGCCCGAATGAGTTACGGGAAGTGTCAGGTCGTGGTCAAAGCAGTCGGATGACTCGCAGATCGGACCGACAACGTCGTAGGTTTGGGTAGGGGAATCGGGTCGGGTCAACTCGGCGGTGAGGTTCTCAATTTTGTGGTGAGCCTCATAGAGAGCCGGACGGATAAGGTCATTCATGCCGGCATCAATTATTATGAAGCGTTTGCCAACGCCATTTTTGACATAGATAACCGACGCAAGCAGCGACCCGCATTGGGCAACGATCGAGCGACCAAGTTCAAAGTGAACTTTTATTGACGGATCGATGTCAAGATGTTGACTGACAGTGTCAAAGAGCATTGAGAAGTCGGTGATCGGAGCGTTATCGGGATTGTCGTAGTCGATGCCGAGTCCGCCACCGAGGTTGATGTATTGAGGCGTGAAATTATATTTGTTTTTCAGCTCGGCAACAAGCTCAGATGCTTTGACGGCAAGGAGTCGGTAGGGGTCGGCAAGGGTAATTTGGCTACCGATGTGGAAATGGAGTCCGGCAAGGTTGATGTTAGGTAATTCGAGAGCCTTTTTGACAGCGAGGTCAAACATCGGGAGTGAGATGCCAAATTTGGTTTCGGCAAGTCCGGTAGTAATGTAGTGGTGAGTGTGTGCGTCGATGTCGGGATTAATACGCAATGCAACGGTTGCGGTCTTGTCCATACGTTCTGCAATCTGCTGAATCATATCGAGTTCTTCGATCGACTCAACGTTAAAGCAGGCAATGTTGAGTTGGAGCGCACGCTCGATTTCGTGAGGAGTTTTTCCAACGCCGGCATAGACAATTTTTGAGGGCGCAAAGCCCATTTTTATTGCAAATTCGACTTCGCCACCGCTGACACAGTCGGCTCCGAGTCCGCGTGAAGCAATCTCCTTGACGATAGGCTCTTCGTAGTTGGCTTTGAGCGCGTAGTGAACGAGGTATTCGTGCTTTTTTGCAGCCTCCTGAAGAGTGTCAAGGGTTTTATTGAGAAGATCCATGTCGTAGAAATAACATGGAGTAGTGATGTCTAAATTCAGAATATCGTATTTTTTCATCCTTTTAGTTGAAAAGGTGTTGGCTTAGCGAGTTAAGAGCTTTGATTTTGTCGTCTTTGCTGACGAGGAATGAGATATTGTAGTCGCTGCCACCGTATGAAATCATGCGCACGGGGATGTTGTGCATGGCGTCAATGGCTTTGGCTTCAAGTCCGGAATTGTGCCATTCGAGGTCGCCGACAACGCAGATGATGACCATGTCGGTGTCGATAGTGACGGTAGAGAATTTTTTGAGTTCGTTGACAATCTCGGTGATGTTATGGCGAGACTCAACGGTTACAGAAACACCGACCTCAGAGGTTGCAACCATGTCGATCGGAGTTTTGTGGTTGGCAAAGACTTCAAAAACTCGACTAAGAAAGCCGTAGGCGAGAAGCATACGTCCGCTTTTGATGCGGATAGCAACGATGTCGTCTTTGGCGGCGATGGCTTTAATGCCTTTAGTGGGTGTGTCGAGACGGTTGTCGATGAGGGTGCCGGGCGCGTCGGGCTCCATTGTGTTGAGGAGTCGGACGGGGATGTTGTTTAGCTTGGCGGGCGTAACACACATCGGGTGAAGAATTTTGGCACCGAAATAGGCAAGCTCGGCTGCTTCTTCAAAGTTGAGGTGGTTGACCGGACGGGTGTTCTCGACATATCGCGGGTCGTTGTTGTGCATGCCGTCGATGTCGGTCCAAATCTCTATCTCGTCGGCAGTTATGGCTGCGCCGATGAGCGATGCTGTCAGGTCGCTACCGCCTCGCTGAAGGTTGTCGATGCCACCTTTTGAGTTGCGGCAGATATATCCCTGGGTCAAGAAAATCTGAGTGTCGGGATTGCGGTCAATCATCGGCATGATGCGGTCGTGGAGATATTGAATCTCGGGGGAGTTGTCGATGTCGATGCGCATGAATTCAAGCGCGTCAAGAAGCTGAACCTTAACATCTTGGCTCAAAAGATACTGATACATCATGACGGTTGACATTCGTTCGCCCTGGGCGAGAATGGTTTTCTCGGCAGTGGTGAACGAAGTATTGGTGAATGAACGGATGATAGAGATGCATTCGCCAACGCCGTCGGTCGCAGCTTTCTTGAATTGAGATTCGCCGGGAAATAGCTCGTCGATTTCACGAGCATATTTTTTTTCGAGATTGTTTAGGGTTTCTTTGGCGCCGTCGCTGTTACCGCGGGTGAGATAGTCGGCTATCTCGACAAGGGTGTTGGTGGTTCCCGACATTGCAGAGAGGACAACCACGTTACGTCCGCGACCGATGATTAAAGCGGCAACGTTCTTCATGCGTTGAGCCGAGCCCACCGAAGTTCCGCCAAATTTCAAAACTTTCATTAGCGTCAGATTAACAAATTACAACGCAAAGTTATAAAATTTTGGCGAGAGTATGACGTTTAAGGGTGATTTATTAGTGATTTATTAATTATCAGTGTCCATTTGGAGTTCCTGGAGGAAGCGTTTGACAACCTCGGGGTCGCCTGAATATTTGGAGCGGTCTTCGCTGAGTTTGCAGGTAGGGAAGTAGGCCGGCCACGATTCGGTCATTTTGACATCGGTCAGTTTGATGACGATGTTGAGCGGCTTGATGCCGGGAAAATCGTTGGTGAAGTGGGTGCCGATGCCGAAGGACGGCTGACATTTGTCGGCTGCATATTGGTTGACGGCAATGGCACGGTCAACGTCGAGGGCGTTACTGAAAATGATTTGCTTGGTGAGCGGGTCGATGTTGAGCGAGCGGTATTTTTGGACGATAAGGTCGAGTTGCTCAAAGTTGTTGCCGCTGTCGATGCGGAGTCCGCGAAACATATTGGCAAAGGCTTCGGAGAAATTCAGGCTGAAAATCTCCCAGCCGTATGTGTCGTAAAGGTATGTGCCGAGTGCGCCACGGTAGGTGTTGCGCCACATTTCCATAGCGAGGTAGTTTGCCATTTTGGGACCGTACATTCCGGCTATAGCGCAGACAATTTCATGAGCCATCGTTCCGACAGGCTTCAGGTCGTTGACCATTGCGAGATAGACGTTGCTTGTGCCGCTGAACGTGCCTTTGCCGGTGTTTTGCTCGGCTTCGTTTTTCATTGAGCGGATAACCACATTCTGGGCTTCGAATGATGCACGTCGGCGTGTGCCAAACTCGATGAAGTTGCAACCGGCGTCTAACAATCGGCGTGCCTTGTTTTTTGAACGGAGGGCATAGTCTTGATAGTCAAACTGTTTGTCGAGTCCAGTCAAAATATAGTAGAGTTCTGACACGATTGCGAGTAGCTTGACTTCAAAAAGTATTGTCTCGCTCCAGTAGCCCTCGATTTCCATTGATAGGTGTCCGGATTCGTCCTGGCTGACCTTGACGCAGTCGGGATTATAGCGGAATCCCTTGAGGTAGCTGTAAAACCAGTTTGGAATATAGGGACAGCTACGTTTCATAAATTCAATTTCTTCGTCGGTGATGACAAGCTGGGACAACATGCCGATCTGAAGGCTGAGCTGACGTGCAAATCCCTGAGGATAAACCATATTGTTACGGTCGGTGAAACGATAACGCACTTTTGCACGGGGATAGTTCTGAACAACCGCACAGCACATTGTGAATTTATAGAGATCGTCGTCGGTGAAATGATTTATGATGCGTCGCATTGTGATGAATTTGTCTGTTATTATTATGGTATAGTCTTTAACATTAGAAACAAAGAAATGTTTCGGAATGTTCGGTTACAGGGAAAAAAAGAGGGAAGAGCCGGTTGGCTCTTCCCTCGGGAATTTGGAGATTGGAGTTTCTTGATTAGATGACGCCTTGTTCCATCATAGCGGTAGCAACTTTCATGAAGCCGGCGATGTTAGCGCCTTTCATGTAGTTAACATAACCGTCGGGTTCTTCGCCATATTTAACACACTGAGTGTGGATGTCCTTCATGATCTGGTGGAGCATGCGGTCAACCTCTTCAGCGCTCCACTGGAGGTGTTCAGCGTTCTGAGTCATTTCGAGACCAGAGGTAGCAACACCACCGGCGTTAACAGCTTTACCGGGAGCGTAAGTGATGTGAGCGGCGATGATAGTGTCGATAGCTTCGGGAGTACAACCCATGTTAGAAACTTCAGCTACGAGCTGAACACCGTTTGCAACGAGTGCTTTAGCGTCGTCACCGTTGAGCTCGTTCTGAGTTGCGCAGGGGAGAGCGATATCAACTTTCTGTTCCCAAGGTTTGCGGCCGGGGAAGAATTTAGCGTTGGGATATTTTTCAGCGTAAGGAGCAACAACGTCGTTACCTGAAGCGCGGAGTTCGAGCATATAGTCGATTTTTTCGCCGCTAACGCCATCGGGATCGTAGATATAACCGTCAGGACCAGAGATGGTAACAACTTTACCGCCGAGCTCGGTAGCTTTGAGAGCAGCGCCCCAGGCAACGTTACCGAAACCAGAGATAGCGATAGTTTTTCCTTTGAGAGTGTCGTTTTTGCGAGCAAGGATGTTTTCAACGAAGTAGAGAGCACCGAAACCGGTAGCTTCGGGGCGGATACGAGAACCACCGAAGTCGAGACCTTTACCGGTGAATGTACCTGTACATTGGTTAGTGAGTTTTTTGTACATACCGTACATGTAACCAACTTCACGACCACCTACGCCGATATCACCTGCGGGCACGTCAGTGTCGGGTCCGAGGTATTTCCAGAGGCAAAGGATGAAAGCCTGGCAGAAACGCATGATTTCACGGTCGCTTTTGCCACGGGGTGAGAAGTCAGAACCACCTTTACCACCACCCATAGGAAGAGTAGTGAGGGCGTTTTTGAAAGTTTGTTCAAATCCGAGGAATTTGAGGATTGATGGGTTCACAGAAGCGTGGAAACGGATACCGCCTTTGTACGGACCAATGGCGTTGTTGAATTGAACGCGGTAGCCGAGGTTGTTCTGGATTTCGCCTTTATCGTCGATCCAAGTTACACGGAAAGTGTAAATGCGATCGGGTTCAACCATACGTTCGATAATTTTGTTTTTCTCGAACTCGGGATGCTGGTTGTAGATGTCTTGAACAGAGAGAAGAACCTCGCGAACTGCCTGGAGGTATTCTTTTTCGCCCGGATGCTTGGCTTCCAGGGTGCTCATGATATTGTTTATGTCCATTGTAAAAATGTAATTAGAGATAAGATTTAAATATTAACGCGACAAAGTTACAATTATTCTTTTAAAGAAAAATATTTTTTAATAAAATTTTATGATAAAAATTGAAATAGATGCATTTTATGATTTTTTAAGGGTTAAATTTTATAAAAATAATGAATGGGTGAAAAATAGTTGCTATCTTTGGGACTTCAATAATACCTTGATTATCAGTTTATGTTTCGACTTGTTGTAATAGTAACAGTATTTTTCACGACATTTTGGGGTCGTTTTGACTTAAATGCCGAGGAGAGGGATAGTCTCATTAGTGAATTAAAAAAAGACACTGGCGTGGAAGGGTCTCGCCTGTCGACCTCGGGTTATGAAGACCTGATTGGTCGGCGGATCGAGAGTTTTGACTATAATCTGAATGTAGGGCAAGGTCGAAACCGATTTATGTATAACGATTTCAGTGCTAAACAAGACAAGACCTATCATCTGAACCTGAGCAGCGGTATTGGTCCGGTGATGAAATGGAAGGACGGAATGTCAACAATCAACCGTTTATCAGAGGATTTTCCCGGAATGATGTGTAAGGAGGCTGCATCTATTAATGTGTATCAGAATGCGGGTCGATTTATGTTTGGCGCTCATGCTGATGCAATGAGATATGGCTATTTTCATGGTGTGTCAAATCAATATGGCGGTGGAGGGTCTGTCGGAGTAAAATTGTCGGATAATGTCAGTTTGATCGTTTTCGGTAGTGTTTATTCT
>JAIDRE010000032.1 GCA_029061925.1 Muribaculaceae bacterium
GTTTATGATGACGTTTTTTATTTGTTTATTTATTGTTTTGATGCAGTTCCTTTGGCGTTATATCGACGACCTTGTTGGTAAAGGTCTGGAGATGAGCGTTATTGGCGAGTTGTTTTTCTATGCGGCATTGACAATGGTGCCTATGGCATTGCCTTTGGCTGTGTTGCTTGCTTCTTTGATGACTTTTGGTAATCTTGGTGAGCGCTTTGAGCTTATGGCGATGAAAGCGTCAGGCATCTCGCTAATCCGCGTAATGAGACCTCTTATTGTACTGATGATTTTCATTGCAATCGGTGCATTCTTTTTCCAGAACAACGTGTTACCGGTTGCTCAGGCAAAAATGTACACGTTGCTGTGGTCTATGAAACAGAAATCTCCCGAGTTAGAGATTCCCGAAAGCGTATTTTACAGCCAGATTCCCGGATATGATATCTTTGTGAAATCAAAAAATCGCGAGACCGGTGCGCTGTATGACATGATGATTTACGACGTGTCGGTCGGCAATGACCTTGACCGTGTAAGAATCATTCTTGCCGACTCAGGTCGTATGAGTATCTCTGAAGACAAAACACATCTGTTCTTGAGACTTTATGACGGAGAGCAATTTGAAAATTTGAACGGACAAGGTACAAAACGCAACAATGTGCCCTATCGTCGCGAGTCGTTCAGCATCAAAGAAATCATCATTCCATTTGACAACAACTTCAACCGTATGGATGAAAGCGGTATGCGCAACCAGTATGTCGGCAAGAACATCACCGAACTGCGCCATACCATTGACTCTGTTAACCATCGAATCGATTCAGTCGGTTACACATTTGGCAATGACCTCATCAATCAGCCCTATTTCAACATTTATCCGCGTCACGCCGAACATGACAAACAAGTCAAACAAGTCAAACAAGTCAAACATGGTAAAAGTGTAAGTGCCGATAGTGATATGTCTGATGCGGTTGCCATTGATGATGATATCAATTGGGGGGATAACGTTGCCTACTCGCCTCGCGATAATGCTAAGAAAAATGACCTTGTTCCGGCTCAGCCGATCGCAACCGACCTATTGCTTGACACGTTGTTTGCATCCTACGATATGTCGATGACAAAGTCTATCGCAACCCAGGCCATTCATAAAGCGAAACGTCTGAAACAAGATTTTGAGTTCCGTGGATACATGATGCAAGACGACTATAAAACGATTCGTCGTCACGGTATCGAGCTGATGAAAAAATTCACACTCTCGTTTGCTTGTATCATTTTCTTCTTTATCGGTGCGCCTCTCGGTGCAATCATCCGTAAAGGTGGACTCGGAACTCCGCTTGTAATCTCGGTTATTCTTTTCATCATCTACTATATCATCGACAATACGGGCTACAAACTTGCCCGCGACGGTAAGTGGGAAGTATGGGAAGGCATGTGGCTGTCGTCAGCTGTCCTGTTACCGCTCGGCGTTTTCCTTACATATAAAGCGATTAACGACTCATCGGTTCTTAACGCTGATGCCTACCTCAATTTCTTCCGTCGATTGTTTGGTATCACTGAAGTTCGCCATGTCGAGATGAAAGAGCTTACAATGGAAGAAGTTACCCTCGAACGCTCAACAATGTTGCTTGACCAACTCGATGAAGAATGTCGGGCTTACTTAACAGAGAACAAAGACAAACAGAATTATATTCAATTCTTCACGCAAGGTTATGACCGAAAAAAGCTTGCATCACTTGCCGAGCGACTTGATAAAACAATTGAATATTTCTCTAACTCCCGTGACAAACTTGTCATTAACAAGTTGAGCGATTATCCGATTCTTAAAAACCTCTGGTTCTACAACATCTCGCCCAATCTCAAAATTGCTATTGCAACCGCTGTTATATTCCCAGTCGGATTGCCGATATGGTTAATCGGACGCAAACTCCGCAACGATTTACACGAGGAATTAACGAAAATAATCAATCTCAATAAACAGATAAAACAATTGATTAACAAAGGACAACAATAACTTGACTAAAAAGGAACTATCATATATGGAAAAAATAAAACTTGATTCAATAGAAGAAGCCCTCAAAGATTTTGGCGAAGGCAAACTCGTAATCGTTGTTGACGACGAAGACCGCGAAAACGAGGGCGACCTTATTGTAGCTGCCGAAAAAATCACTCCCGAACAAGTCAATTTTATGTTGAAAAATGCTCGCGGAGTACTTTGCGCACCTATCACTATGTCACGCTGTGCCGAACTCGACCTGCCCCACCAGGTTGTAGATAACACCTCGGTTCTCGGAACTCCGTTTACTGTTACAGTTGACAAACTCGAAGGCTGTTCAACAGGCGTTTCAATCCACGACAGATGTGAAACAATCCGTGCACTCGCCGACCCCAAATCAACTCCGGAAACTTTCGGTCGTCCCGGACATATCAATCCGCTGTATGCCCAGGACGGTGGCGTTTTACGCCGTGCCGGGCACACCGAAGCCGCTGTTGACCTTGCCCGTCTGTCAGGACTCGCACCCGCAGCCGCACTCATGGAAATCATGAGCGATGACGGCTCAATGGCGCGTCTCCCCGAACTTCGTAAACGTGCCGATGAATGGGGCATGAAACTCATTTCAATTCGTGATCTCATCGCCTATCGTATCGCTAACGAAAGCCTTGTCGAAATGGGTGTCGAAGTTGATATGCCAACCGATTACGGTCATTTCCGCCTTATCC
>JAIDRE010000033.1 GCA_029061925.1 Muribaculaceae bacterium
AGTTCGCCCCAAGTTCGCCCCAAGTTCGCCCCAAGTTATACAACTTATTCAGGCAATGGAAGACCAAAACTATTCTATACGAGAATTGGCAGGGATGTGTGGTTTTTCCGACCCAAAACACTTTAGAGAGAGTTATATTAATCAAGCAATAGCAGAAAAAGCCATTGAACGATTATATCCAGACCAGCCCAACCACCCCAAACAAAAATATCATCTTACTGATGGTGCCAAGGAATGGAAGGACTCTATAGTGTGACATTCCCCGTGAAAATTTGGTCAACTTGGAAATTGTAGCTAATTTTGTGGTATAAAAATAGCTATTGATGAAACGATCTGACTTTGAAGTAATGGCGCCGGTGGGCAGTTATGAATCGTTGGCGGCTGCAATTAATGCGGGTGCCGATGCTGTTTATTTTGGCGTTGAAGGATTAAATATGCGATCTAAATCGAGTGTTAACTTTACGCTCGATGACCTCCATAACATTGCCGACATTTGTACAAAAGCGGGGGTGAAGTCTTATCTGACGGTTAATACAATCGTTTATGATGACGAGACCGAGAAACTACATAGCGTGATTGATGCGGTTGCCAATTCGGGCATATCGGCGATTATCGCGTCAGACATTGCCGCAATCCTTTATGCCCGTAGCAAAGGTGTTGAGGTGCACATCTCGACACAATGCAATATTTCAAACACCGATGCCGTCAAATTTTACTCACAGTTTGCCGACGTCGTTGTTCTTGCCCGTGAATTGTCGCTCGACAAGGTTGCCGCTATCTCAAAAGCTATTGACGATGAGAATATTTGCGGTCCGGCAGGACGAAAAGTCAAGATCGAAATGTTCTGTCACGGCGCATTGTGCATGGCTGTTTCAGGCAAATGCTATCTCTCGCTCCACGAAATGAATTCAAGTGCCAATCGAGGTGCCTGTACTCAGATTTGCCGACGTGGCTATACCGTAACCGACCGTGAGACAGGCGATGGACTCGCTGTTGAAAATAAATATATAATGTCGCCCAAAGACCTCAAGACAATCCACTTCCTCAACAAAATGATTGATGCCGGAGTGTCGGTGTTCAAGATCGAAGGACGCGCTCGCGGACCCGAATATGTCGATACGACCGTACGTGCATATTCCGAGGCATTGCAGGCGATTTGTGACGGCGATTTCACCGAAGAACGCATCGCAAAATGGGATGAAAGTCTCGCCAAAGTCTTCAACCGCGGATTTTGGAACGGCTATTACCTCGGACAGCGACTTGGCGAATGGTCATCGAAATATGGCTCATCGGCAACACGTACAAAAGTGTATGCCGCCAAGGGTATCCGCTATTTCTCAAACCTCGGAGTTGCCGAATTTCAGATGGAATCGGGCGAACTCAACGTAGGCGACGAAATCGTGATAACGGGCCCAACCACCGGTGCCATTATCATGAAAGTCGAAGAAATCCGCGTCGACCTCAAACCCGTCGAAAAAGCCGTCAAGGGTGACCGTTTCTCAATCAAAACCGACCAAAAAATACGTCCCAGCGACCGCCTCTACATCTGGAAAGAAGCCTAAGCCTCCTTTTCCTTTCTCCCTCCCGAAAACATTTTCGTTTTGTTCATAATTAATAAAAAAGAGGCTGTCTAACAACAAAAGTTAGGCAGCCTCTTTTCGTTATGAAGAATTATTATCTCTTTACTTTAAGATTATTC
>JAIDRE010000034.1 GCA_029061925.1 Muribaculaceae bacterium
ATAAAATGGAAAAATAAAATCGACTCCGATGCAGCTGTTAGCCAAGCAACGGAGTCGATTTTTTATTGGAGTCAGCGATTAGAGCTGAGTGTTGGGATCGAGGTTTGCTGATTCGATATCTTTGAAGTAGCGGTAGGTTGAAACTTTGAGTTCCATGCAAGCGTCTTCGTCAGCGATGATGAGTGCTTTGGGGTGCATCTGCAATGCCGAGATTGTCCACATTTGAGATATGCCGCCTTCAACACCATGTTTGAGCGCACGAGCTTTATTATAGCCGTTCACAATCAAGAGAACACTCTTGGCAGCCATTACAGTACCAACACCAACGGTGAGTGCAGTTTTTGGCACGAGGTCAACGTTGTTTTCAAAGAATCGAGAGTTGGCGATGATAGTGTCTTTGGTGAGGGTTTTCATACGAGTGCGAGATGTTAACGACGAACCGGGCTCGTTGAATGCGATGTGTCCGTCGGGACCAACACCTCCCATGAAGAGGTCAATACCACCATAGCTCTGGATTTTTTCTTCGTAACGACGGCATTCAGCTTCGGGATCAGAAGCGTTTCCGTTGAGAATGTTTACATTTTCAGGGAGAATGTCGATTTGGTTGAAGAAGTTAGTCCACATGAAAGTGTAATAGCTCTGTTCGTGGTCACGGGGAATACCGCAATATTCATCCATATTGAAAGTTACGACGTTACGGAACGATACACGACCTTCTTTGTTAAGTCGGATGAGTTCACGATAGAGTCCAAGAGGTGAGCTACCGGTAGGACATCCGAGTACAAAAGGTTTTTCGGGAGTCGGGTTTGCCGCATTGATTTGAGCTGCTACATAATTTGCCGCCCATTTTGAAACCTGAGCGTAATCAGGCTCGATAATTAATCTCATGACTTGGTTTATTTTTAGTGATGGAAAATTCTATTTTTGCAAACTTAATAATTTTTTACGAAATAACCAATTTTCAGCCGATTTTATAATAAACAAAACCGTTTTCATTGAAATATTCGCGGTCATATATGTTTCGACCATCAATTATGACCTTATGTTTCATTGTGCGTGCGAGCACCGGCAACGACGGCATACGGAACTGTTTCCACTCGGTAACGAGCATAACCGCATCGGCATCGACTGCCGCGTCATACATATCTGCCGCATACTCGATTGCATCGCCAACACGACGTCGGCACTCATCCATTGCAACGGGGTCGTATGCTTTTATTCTGATTCCGGCATCAAGCATTTTTTTTATCAGAACGAGTGACGGTGCCTCTCTCATATCATCGGTTTCGGGCTTGAACGACAATCCCCATAGGGCAACTGTACGACCCTTTAAATCACCGTCAAAGTGGCGCGAGAGTTTGTCAAACAATATCGACTTCTGACGCTCGTTGACACTATCAACAGCTTTCAAAACCTCGAGTGAATATCCGTGGCGTTCGGCGGTCTTTATCAACGCCTTGACATCCTTAGGGAAACACGAGCCACCATAGCCACATCCGGGATAAAGAAACTTGGCTCCGATACGAGTATCAGCCCCGATTCCTTTTCTAACCATATTCACATCAGCTCCAACAAGTTCGCAAAGGTTTGCAATGTCGTTCATAAACGAAATACGGGTGGCAAGCATCGAGTTTGCCGCATATTTTATCATCTCGGCAGACGGTATGTCGGTGAAAATCATACGGTCGCTGACGACCATAAACGGTTTATAGAGACGAGACATTACCTTACGGGCGCGTTCGCTGTCCACACCGACAACCACACGGTCGGGTGACATAAAATCTTTGACTGCCGCACCCTCTTTGAGGAATTCGGGGTTAGAAGCGACATCAAATTCTATGGCTTCGCCACGTTTGGCAAGTTCCTTTTCGATTTCAGCACGGACAAGTGCTGCCGTTCCGACGGGCACGGTCGATTTGGTGACAAGAATTGTGTATTTCTTTATTGATCGACCAAATTCACGGGCGACATCAAGCACATATCTCAGGTCAGCTGAACCATCCTCGTCGGGTGGAGTTCCGACAGCCGAGAACACGACCTCAACATCGTCAATGATGTCGGCGAGCGATGTCGTGAAGTCAAGGCGCCCGGCCTCGACATTGCGCTTGACCATCGGAGCAAGTCCCGGTTCATAAATCGGAATGATGCCCTGCTTTAACCGTTCAATTTTTCCGGCATCTATATCGACGCATGTAACGTTGACACCCATCTCGGCAAAACAGGTGCCGGTCACGAGTCCAACATATCCGGTGCCAACAATCGCAATATTCATCGCAATGACTTATTTAACAGCAATTTTGTCGATGCGACGCTGATGGCGTCCCCCTTCAAAAGGAGTATTCAAAAATACGTCAACGATGGCAAGAGCTTCTTCGGGAGCAATGAAACGTGCCGGTAGAACGAGAACATTAGCATCGTTGTGTTGGCGGGCAAGCTCGGCAATCTCGCGGGTCCAGCACAAAGCGGCACGCACACCCTGATGTTTATTCAGGGTCATTGAGATTCCGTTGCCGGTTCCACACATTGCGATACAAGGATAAACCTCACCCTTTTCAACAGCTTCAGCTGCCGGATGAGCATAGTCGGGATAGTCGCAACTCTCGGTTGAGTTTGTACCAAAATCGCGTGTTTTGATATCCTGAGACATCAAATAACCTTCAATAATGCTTTTGAGTTCATAACCTGCGTGGTCACTGCAGAGACCTACCGGTTTGTCAGCTTTTACTATCATTTTATTTTGACAATTATAATTGTTAATTAATTCAGAGTTTAACATGAAGACGGCGCCAAAAGAAAGGCGGAATCAGTTTCCACAAGAATACAAGCGCGCCCCAGCGTCCGTCGATATAAACGACTGGGCCACCCGACACGACAGCCTTAACAATACGCTTCACTGCATAATCGAGTTTCATCAACATCGGATAGTTGCGTGAAGGGTCGAGCAGGTCGGTTCTGATAAAACCGGGGCGAATGTCTGTGAACGACACGTCAGCCTTGTCGATTCGTGCCAACTGGGCAAGCGATTCAATATAGGTCGATTCAAAACGCTTGGTCGCACTATATGATGCCGAAATCCCGATACCTTTTGTTCCGGCTACCGAAGTCACAGCAACAATGCGTCCTTTCAGTTTATTATCAGCAAAATAGCGATAGGCGGTGACCATTGAGGTTACAAAACCGCGAACGTTGGTTGCAACGGTAGTCATCTCCTTGTCAAGATCGAGAGTTGGATTTGACCATCCTGTTCCGGCCGCGTGAAAATATATGTCCACTCCCCCGATGCGGTCAATCAACCCCCTGATTTTTGCCGAAGCATCATCAGCGGTAATATCAATCACCTCCATTTCAACGTTTTGGAGATATTGATTTTTTACAGCAATCAGCTGACTCGCGCGACGCGCGGCAATACCCACCTTCCAGCCTTTATTGGCAAAATAGAGTGCCGATTTCAGACCAATGCCCGACGAGGCTCCGATTATGACAATGCGACGGCTCATTCTTTAGGTTCGGGAATTATGTCGGCAGCCTTTGGAGAGGATGCTTGATGACGTTTTTTGTTATATTTGTCAAGAGGGAGTGAGTAGAAAATCGAGAACGTTGCTGCGATTGACGAGCCACGTCCGCCATATCCGGGAATATACCACGGCTCTCCATATCTCTTGTTTGACTGATGCAAAATCTGATGGTATCTTACAGTCCAACCCATCGAAATATTGCGGTAAATTTTCACCTTCACACCACCGAGCAATTCAAAATAGCCGGTAAACGATGATTGTGACGGGAAATCAATCGGACGATTTTCCTGCCAATAATTTTCGGGTAATTCAACATCGGTAATCTGCCATTTGAACGGAGTGAAACCATATCTCACACCGGCAAAGAGCATATAGTCGGGATTGGAATTAAAGAATACATTATAGTCGGCACCGAGTTTAAAATAAATGCTCATCGGCGACTTATAAACATAGTTATTATCTTCGGGATGATAGTCGGCACTACCTAATCCGACCTCAACAGTCGGAATATAACGGTTATGAAGATTTAACTGTGCTGAAAATCCGACAAGACCGTATGTCGTTCCGAATGCTCTCATCACCGGTGACCACAGGTCAACACCGATTGTAGCAGAATGGAACAACGGGAATTCCATTTTCGGAACAACAGGTATCAGCGTTGAGTCAACGACCTCTTTACCCGTGACCGTGTCGATATAAATTACATTGCCATTAGCGTCGTGCATGTGAACAAGCGATGACTTGTCGAGCGAGTCGCGTTTGACTATTTCATTTCGTGCCTGGGTTCTTGTAGCCTCATTTTTCACCGGATTGATGCGTCTGCGTTGAGTTTGTCCCAGAGTCTCAAACGACACTGCGACTGCCATAATCATTACCAATATGACTACAAACTTCTTCATCAACTTTTTAGACGTTGGTCGGGAAATATAGTTTCATAATAGCCTTTTCGACGTTGGTCACGAGAGAATCCATCACTGCGACCGAATCGAGAAAGACCGATGTATGTTCAATGCGGGTTATGCGATAACGAAACATTGCGCCACACTCTTCCGAAGCAAAATAAGGGAAAGAATTATAGTAAATCCACAATGTATCGTTATAGGCTGGAGTCATTCCGCGCCATTTGTATGCAAAATAGAATGCGGTCACCGATTGGTCGGAGCGGAGCGGAAGATAAATCTGAGAAACGCTCTTACCTGCAGGAACAAGAAGTGAGTCACCTGGAGCGCCGACGCCTCCTATCTCAATCGAGTCGGTAGCAACAGGTGTATTGGTTGTTGACGAATAGAAATCGGCAAGCGGAATGCTCGAACGGTTATCGAGACACCCCGTTGTATTGCATGACGACAGCGAAGCCACCATCACGACAACTATCAACATCACTATTTCAACCAATCGTTTCATTCTTTCGACTCGATTTCTTCTTCAATTTCATATTCGTTGCGTCGCGGAGAATTTCTGACAACGAGCTCGCCGATAAATCCGGTAAGGAAGAGCTGCGTGCCGAGAATCATTGTTGTCAGCGCAATATAGAAATATGGCGACGATGTTACCAGAGTATAATGGTTGCCGGCATACATATTGTAGAGTTTGGTTGCTCCGACACCAATCACAGCAAGCAGACCGAGGAAAAACATTATGCTGCCGAGCAAACCGAAGAAGTGCATCGGTTTGACGCCAAATTTATTTGTAAACCAAAGGGTTGCAAGGTCGAGATAACCGTTTACAAAGCGATCGAGGCCGAACTTGGTAGTACCATATTTGCGAGCCTGGTGCTGAACGACTTTCTCGCCGATACGTGTAAATCCGGCATTCTTAGCCAGGAACGGAATATAGCGGTGCATGTCACCATAAACCTCGATGCGTTCAACAACTTTGTGACGATATGCTTTCAAGCCACAGTTAAAATCGTGTAGATTTTTGATACCGCTCACCTTTCGTGCTGTCGCATTGAAAAGTTTTGTCGGGATAGTCTTTGACAGCGGGTCGTAGCGTTTCTTTTTCCAACCCGACACGAGGTCATAGCCGTCCTCTTTTATCATTCTGTAGAGTTCCGGGATTTCGTCAGGGCTATCCTGCAAGTCGGCATCCATCGTGATGACAACATCGCCTTTTGCACGACGGAAACCTGTGTTCAAAGCCGGTGATTTGCCATAGTTGCGGCGGAAGCTAACACCTCTGACCGCCGGATTTTCTTTTGAAAGTCGGTTGATGACATCCCACGAGCCGTCGGTTGAGCCATCGTTTACAAAAATGATTTCATAGCTAAAGCCATTCTCGTCCATCACTCGTCTAATCCACTGTTCGAGTTCGGGCAACGACTCCTCTTCGTTATATAAAGGAACTATGACTGAAATATCCATATCTTTGATTTTAACTTTTTACAATTGATTTCGGCTCTTTAACGGAGCTTTCATTCTAACTAGCAGCGACATCAACATCGACAGAATCGATCCCGAGAAAATCGAGAGCAATTCAAGTTGAACGACAATGTCGCGCGCTGACGGATAGAGGTGCATGTCACGCATGTTTGTCAGCACGGTTATCATATCATCGGCTCGCTGATTGTCAGCCTCAGTATAAACATTAATCAGGCTATCGAGCTGACGGACTATAATCTGAGGATCGATAAAACGGATGTATATAAACACCACAAACGCTAATATCAATCCACCGCCGGCAAAGGCAATAATACCCTGAGTCCACAACGCCGAGAACTGAGTCAGTCCATGCTGTTCGACGTATGTCTTTCTCAAGAAACGATATACCAGAAACGGCACACCCAACATCATCAGTGTTGACACAAAGCCAACTGCCTGCACACGTTCACCGGCTATACTAAAGCCAAACATAATGCAAAAATACAAGCCGAGAAGCAGACCATTGTCAGCGCCACGGCGGTATATCGAACGTACCGTTACTTCCATATCTGCAAAAGTACGCTTTTTTTTTCACATACACAACAAAGAAAGGAGGCACACCGCATGGTGCACCTCCTTCCATTCTATATTACTTGTCGCAAATTATTTTGCAGTAACCTCAACAGCGTAGGGTTGACCTTTCAAAATCAACTTAACATTGTAGGTTCCTTTTGAAGTTTTGATGTTATCGCCACCCTCAGTCAAGTTTTGAACATCACCACCAAGGTTGATACCCCAGTCGTCGTTCATACGTATTTTCCACTCAGTATCATTGTCGAATGTTACTTCAGTAGTCCATTCAGTGAAATCTTCGTTGGGATCCATATTATGCTGACCACCCCAATCGTTGAAACCACCAATCATACCAACAGATTGGATGGCAACAATCTTCACAGCACGAGTCAAATAGTTGAGTGTCACATATTTAAGACCATCAGGATCACCAGCGGGTATATTATCACCACCATTAGCGACACCTTCACCAATAAATTGACCACCATCTTCGCGGAATGCCATTGCTTCGGGCGAATTATTTACCTGACCGAAATCACGCTCCCAGCTTGGTTGGGGTGAGAATTTAAATCCGCCTTTAAGATATACAAATCCCGAGTAATGAACGAAATCATCAGAGAAGAGTACCGGATAGGGGAAAGACCAACCATTTGCGTCACCAGGGGTATAGAAGCTTGCAATAGCCTGAATGTACTCAAAAGTACGGTCAAACATATTTGCAGTCATCATTACAACACCTTCCATTGTGAGAACGCCACCATTATTTGATTTTACAAGTTTACCATCTTGAGCCACAGCATCTTCGGGTCCAAATACTTCACCCGAGAGTGAACCACCTTTCAATACAACCGAAGCGGGAGCTATCTTCCAATAAAGACCGTCACCAATCATTTCAGTTGAGAAGTCATAAGTAAACGAATATTTGGGATTGTCATAAAGGCTACCATCACCAATGTGAGACATTCTTATTGTATCTTTAGCAGTATCCCAATTCTGACCATCTTTTGAATATACAAAATAGTAGTATTCTTCAAGAATAACCGATGGGGTAAGAGGTATAAGATCAAGAACCTCAGTACAATAGAATTTTTCGGAATCACCAAGGCGCACTTTAGTTTTACCATTGACAGCGTAAGCCGCGAAACGAGCCATAGCTTTGAGCGGAGCAGGATCCTTAGTAATCAAGCTATTAAGAACCGCCTGCAAAGCGTCGGGGTTAACGGTTACAGTGCTGTCAGAAGTGATATCGGTTGACATTACCTCGGTTTTTTCAAATGTATCGTCAGCCGACACCTCCATATCGAGCTGAAGCTGATAACCTTTGGGGAAATCAGACAACTTAACGGTTGCCACAGGCACGTCAGCACCCTGAATGTTAATAGCATCAAGGTCGAGTATGCCCTCATGAGGTTCAACTGTCAAACCGTCAACCTCAAAAATTGTCTCCTGTGGATTGCTCTGTGCCGGCGGATTTGGCTCCTCATAGTTATCACATGAAGCAAATCCAAGACATAAAGCGAGGAGTGAGAAAAATGCTGCTTTTTTCATAAAAGTATATTTTTTATCTCTTTTTCTGTTAATTATTAGTCAACGCGGCTAACGGTGACAGTGTACTGACCGGCAATGCTCATATCAACAATGATCTTCATCTGACCTTTTTCAGTCCAGTTGATCCAGTGGAATGAACCTTTACCCTTAACCATCGGAGCCAATCCTGAGTTACCCGATAGTTCAAAATCAATAGAATTGTCAGGTTCCTGAGAACCGTAAGAATCATCGTCCCAACCGGTCAATGCGGTATAGAAACGGAATGTCGGATCTTTGTCAATTTCAAAAGTTCCTTCATAGATTTTGCTACCGATAGCATCTTCAGCCTCGAACAAACGCCAGGAAGCATAGTGCTCTGCATTTGCTTCGGTCGGGCCTGACCATCCTTCGGGAGAACCAACGAGATAGATAAATCCGGGTTGAGGAACAGCGAAATAAAATTTCACTTTATTCAATGAAACCACATTTGATTTGATCATAGTCCCTTCGATACCGTCGAGTTGAGCTACAGCGCGAAAATATACTTTTTCGGCGGGTAAATCTTTATATGTTTCGTCAGAATCAAATCCATGTAGTTTACAAAGAGCCATTGCCAAATCCTCATCTTTGTAAACAAGTTTAGTTTGAGTCGGTGTAGCAGATTCGACAGTTTCATAGACAGCGAAGTCTTCAGTTAAAGATACTTCAGCCGAATATTGAACGATAGCCGAGTAGCCATAGTCGGGCTGTGAGCATGTAAGCTCTATTGTATTACCTTCTTCAAGCTGATAGTATTGATCTTGGAAGACTGGAGTATTGAGCACAAACTTGGTTGGAGTCTGCAAAACGGGATCGCGATCCTGGCTACAAGAGCTAAGTCCGACGATAGCCGTCAGGCACGCCAAAAACATTGATATTTTTTTCATTGTTGCGTTCATTTAATTTAATGATAATCGTGAATTTAGCTATTAATATCCGGGGTTCTGGACATATCCGTTACGAGCTGCGGTAGTGCTGGGCAATGGATAAACGTTGAAATTGTCGGGATAATCGGCACCTGCACGCTGCTGATTTTTCCATGACCAGTTGTAGCCCTTCAACCACTGTCCCCAACGGATAAGGTCGGTACGACGGGTAGCCTCGGTATAAAGCTCGCGAGCTCGTTCATCTCTTAGGTCGCCCATTGTTGCCTGGGTCAAAGGCTGAAGACCTGCACGTTCACGAACGAAGTTGATATAACTAGTTGCAACATTGCGAGATCCGTTACTTTCAAGAATGGCCTCAGCTGCTGACAGATAGATTTCTGACAAACGAATCATTGCATAGTCAACACCGAGCTGGTCGGTTGCAGCAGGAGAACCGTTACGGTCAATCTCATTATTATTGTTGATATACCAGTTGGTATATTTCACTGCGATATAACCGTTGTGTCCCCAATCAGACTGATTGAGCGAGATATTTTCAAGAGCGAAACCGTCTTTACGGGTCTTCCAGAATTTCACACGTTTGTCAACTGATGTTTCAATATTGGCATCCCAGTCAAAAATCTCAACAAATTGAGGACGGGCAACAATACATTTCCAACCGTTACCCGAGTTGTATTCGGCAATACCAATTTTGAAATCATCCTTGTCAGTTGCGTCACCAATCCAGGCATTACACATGAATGTACCGTTGGCGTATGACATCAAACCAAGACCATCCAAGTTCAAAGTTGTTTGCTCCTGAGGAATATCCCAGATGATTTCATTAACAGCGTTTTCGCCACCGATGGCAAAATCTTTATTGTTATAACCAAAGTTCTGGTGATAGCCGTAAGCCAAACCGCTACCTTTGAAACCGGGACCCTTGAGACGATTGATAATTGCCTCGGCATGTTCGAGACATTTTTCATAATTGTCATAGCCATATCGTGCATCGCTGGTGTAAACTTGCTCATTCAAATAGAATTTAACGAGGAGCGATTCAGCAACGTCAAGACCTACATAGCCGTAAGCTGGGCGATTGTTGGGATCATTAGTGTTATACCAGGCAACGATGTCTTCGAGGTCGGTAACAACTTTTTCATAAACAAGGCGACGACCTTCGGCAAAATCGGTTGAGAGCTGAGGAGCAACTTCGCCCATGAGAACGTTTTCGTCGGCATAAGGTACGTTACCAAAGCAGTCGATTGCATAGTAATAGGCGCCGGCGCGAAGGATACGAGCCTGACGCACAAATTCTTCAGCAAGAGCCTTATCTTCATCAGAGAGTTTATACAAGCCGTTGTTTACGGTTTGAATAAACTGGTTGCAGACTGCAATGTTGATGAACAAACGTGAATATGTACCCATGATAACGGTGTTATTCGCAGGAATGATACCATATTGGAACAAACCGTAGTCGGCATCGTCAGGAATCCAAGACGCTTCGTCGGTCGGAACTTCTTCAAGGATGAAAAGCGCACGCTGGAATGTTGACATACCACCGTCAAAACCCTGAACCGAAGCATCGCCATTGGCACCATAGGTAGCATACTGGAGATAAACGTCAGCCATCACTCGTTCCATGTATCCCCTGGGGTCTTCATCAAACGAGCCCTGAGTAATTTGAGAAGGGTCGGTAGGATTAAGGTCGAGGTCGCCAACACAAGAAGCCATCGACAACGATGCAACCGCAATACCCGCCGAGATGAAATATTTATTTAGTTTCATAAATGAACTTTCTTTTAAATGATTAAACCTCTATTAGAATGTAGCGACCAAACCGAGAGTAAAGGTAACAGGACGCGGATAAACGTTGTTGTCAATACCGCTGAATACTTCGGGGTCGAGACCTTTGTATTTGGTGATGACAAACGGATTTTGACAAGCACCGAAGAGTCTCAGGTTGAGCTTGTCTTTGAGAAGGTGGTCAAATGTGTAACCGACTGTGATGTTGTCGCAGCGGAGGAATGCCGCGTTCTCAACAAAGTAGTCGCTCAATTTGAGCTGCTCGGGATTTGTTTTGAAGAGGAATTCGTCACGCATCAAGTTGTTGAGACCGTATGCATCAACTTTTGCAAGGTTGGTACGTTCGTAACGGGGATTGTTATACACCCAGTTGCCCATGCTGGCACGAAGCGAGAAACCAAAATCCCAGTTTTTATAATTGAAGTTGTTATTCCAAGCCAAAGTAACTTTAGGTTCGGGTGAATGGAAGTTAATCAAATCCTGGTCGTCGATTTTACCGTCGGCGTTCTGGTCAACATATTGGTTGGGTACGGGGTTACCATCGTTGTCATAAACCTGCTGATAAACACGGAAGGTGTAGGCTGGCTGACCAACAAGGTGCCACTGAAGGCTACCACCTGTACCCGTGGGAAGACCGCGTGCCGAAATTTCAGATGTTTCGGCATCGCCGGTGAGGGCTGTAATCTCATTACGGTTCCAAGCCACGTTAAGACCGGTAGTCCATGTAAAATTCTGAGTTACTACCGGACGAGCGGTTACGTTAAACTCAATACCATAGTTACGGAGTGAACCGATGTTGGTGGTGAGGAAGTTTGAGGTGTTCATACCGAGAGCCGGTGTGTGAGCCAACAAGTCTTTGGTGTTGCGGAGGTAATATTCGATAGAACCGGTGATGCGGTTATTAAGGAATCCGAAATCAAGAGCAACATTCCAGGTTGTAGTTGTTTCCCATTTAATATTCTGATCGTAGGGCTGAGGATAAAGAGGATTGATCCATTCGCCGCTTATGCTCGGATACTGGAATCCGGGTTTATAAGAGTCGGAATAAATAGGCATATAGGGGAAGAATGAGCCTATATCCTGCTGACCGGTCTGACCCCAACCGAGGCGGAGTTTCAAGTCGTTCAACCAGCTGCGTGCATCGTCCATAAATCCATAGTTGATAAGTTTCCAACCGAGAGCCACTGACGGGAAGAGACCCCAACGGGTATTTTTAGAGAAGCGTGATGATGCATCGTCACGCAAATTGACTGTCAACAAATATGTATCGTCAAACGAGTAGTTGACACGACCGAAGAACGAAATGAGCTGCAACGGATTACCCCAACGAGAATCGGGAGCATTGTTGACAACTTCGCCGATATGATTATCTTTGCTATAATCCATATAGTAACCTGAATTTGAGTTAAATCCTGGATTACCAAGGCTGTTTACGAAGCCCAATGAATGAACATAAGTGTTAGAATGTCCGAAGTAGTTCATACGCTGCCACGAGTAACCGACCATCACATCAAGATTTGATTTGATAGCCTCAAAATTCTTACGATAGTTGGCATAGAAATCGAGAAGAGTATTCTGTTGAATTTCGTGCCATTTATAGAGTGTGGCAGCACCTGCCGCACCCATACCGGTCAGACCGTCGTTGGTCCAAGCCATAACCGAGTTGGCGGCAGTGATAGAGTTGCAATCATTCTTTGAAACCTGATAACCGAGGTTAAGATTCAAGTGGAGATCAGGAAGGAAGTGAAGAGCATAGTCAATCTGGAGGTTACCCGATGATGACCATGTTTTATTTTTGCTATCTACGTCATTGAGAAGCTGAACTGGGTTCTTAGCACCGTTGCGGTCATAGACACCGGCAGGTGAATAGTTATAATAACCGTTGTAGAGTTTCAAACCGGTGTTACCTCCCATTTCTACGTTTGACATAACAGGTTTTGTGGGATCCATTGAAGCTGCGCCACCGATAGCACCGGTGTCAGCGTTGCCTGTTGTAGCATATGTGCCCTGAACATTGGCATTAACCTGAAGAAGCCCATTGAAGAACTTGGGTGAAAGGTTGATGCCGACCGTCGCACGATCCATTGAAGATGTTTTCAAGATACCTTCGTTGTTGGTGTAGCTGACGTTAACACGATAGGGAAGGATTCCGGCAGTACCACCTACTGAAAGCGAATAGTCGTGAGAGAAGGTAGTGCGGAGCACTTCTTTCTGCCAGTTGGTGTTATACATAACAGGCTGAACATCAGCTTTGCTACCATAAGGCGTATAACCGAGCTGAGCAATTGATGATTCACCGAGATTAGCTTTCACTGCATCGATAAACTGAGCCGCATTCATCAATTTGAGAGTGTTGCGGGCTGTGTTGACCGAGAAGTTAGCGGCAAAGCTAACCTGGGGACGTCCGCTCTGACCTTTTTTAGTAGTGATGATGATTACACCGTTTGAGGCACGAGAACCGTAGATTGCTGTAGCCGAAGCATCTTTAAGGATAGTCATTGATTCGATATTGGCTGGGTTAACCATTGTCAACGCACTCATGCCACCACCATTTGACTGGTTGGTTTGGGGCACACCATCGATAACAATAAGGGGGTCGTTAGAAGCAGAAAGTGATGACCCACCACGAATTCTGATTGATGCTCCACCTGTAGGGTTACCACCGTCGGGGGTTACAACAACACCCGGGCTTGCGCCAACGAGGAGGTCCTGAGTTGAAGTAGCGAGACCTGCTTCAATATCATCAGGTTTGATAACAGCGACCGAACCGGTTGCATCTGATTTTTTCACTACACCATAACCGATTGCCACAACTTCCTGAAGCATGACAGCATTTTCAGAAAGGGTCACATCGATATGAGTGCGTCCGTCAACATTGATGCGCTGCGATTCAAAACCGATATACGATACAATCAACACGGCATTAGGCTCAACCTCAATACGGTAGTTACCATCGAGATCTGTACCGACACCCGAAGGTGCACCTTCGGCAATGACACTCGCACCCATCAAAGGCTCACCGAGGTTGTCATAGACTGTACCTGTAACAGTGATTTTCTGCGCAAGAGCCGGGAAGGAAAGGCAAAGGACCATAAGAATGGTCATCCAGGTTTTCCCGGTCATTCGAAAACAAAAGTTCTTCATGCAAATGTTTTTGTTAATGTGTATAATTATTGATTGAACTAAATCATGGTTAGGACTTATCACTGCAAAATTATAGAAAATCTTTGAATTTAAGATAATCTTTTTTTGCCAAAAATTTGTTAATTATGAGTTTTAACACTCAATTATTAATTTAACTGTTGTCAAGTGCTTTTTGAAGTGCGTTCTCGACAGTCTCGGCTACATCAAAGAGTTTCTCACCAAGTTTGGTAAATCCCAAACGAGCTGCTTTGTCGAGCATTTCAAGCAACGGGTCGTAATATCCTTTATCATTGAAAATTACAACATTGCCGTGAAAAAGATTGAGCTTGCGCCAAGTGATGATTTCAAGGAGCTCTTCAAACGTTCCGACTCCGCCGGGCAATGCGATTGCTCCGTCAGCCATGTCAGCCATCGTCTTTTTACGATTGTGCATATCGTCGGCAACAATCTTGCGCGACAATCCGGGATGAGCCCATCCACGATCGTCCATAAAGCGAGGGATGATGCCAATTGCCGTACCGCCCTCTTCGATGCAGCCATCGTTGACCGCACCCATAAGTCCGGTTTTTCCACCACCGTCTATCAGTGTCACTCCTTTTTGAGCCATAAGGCTGCCAAGCTCGCGAGCTGAGGCTAAAAATGCCTCGTCGATTTTAGACGACGAGGCACAGTAAACTACAATTGATTTACTCATTTATTATTTTGTTACATATACTCTATATTCGCCGGGTTGCAACGAAATCGGGAACTCTTCGTGTTGTCCGGTGAAATAGTTAATGTTGTTTTCGCCGTTTTCAGGAACATCAGAAATATATTCGATTTCGTCAACTTCGTTGCCAAGGTTAACAAGTACAGTTACTTTTGAACCGTCAACTTGACGAGAGAATGCATAGATATAGGGCGATGTTGTCATATAGCGAAACATTTCACAACCGGCATTACCTGCAGCTAACGATTTTTGGCTGTGTTTGAGTTCGTTAAGTTTCTGATAGAATGTGAAATATTCGTTACGAGGCTCAAATTCGGGAGCTTTGTCTTTGGTGAAGAATTCAAACGCACGGTTCATACCGGTTTCCTGACCTGTATAGATAAGTGGCATGCCGGGGAGGGTGTATGAAAGAACGGCAAAGGCGTCAGTCAAGTTACCAAGGCGTTGGAACTCGGTACCTTCCCATGAGTTGAGATCGTGGTTGGTGATCATATTCATTAAATATGTGTCGCCGGGATAGGTTTGAGCTTGTTCGAGGAGCAATGAGTCGATTGCCATGCAGGTCAAAACGGGATATTTGTGGTCGTTGAATGTGTTTTGACCTGATGAAGCGGCGATTGCGTTAAACACATCTTTCATGGGCCAGTTATACCCCATGTTGAAGGCGTTTTTCTGAAGTTCGGGTTTAGATGCTTCGGCAAGCATGAACACGCCACCGGTTTTGAGTGAATCAAGCACGGGGCGAGCTTCGTCCCAATAGTCGGTCGGAACTTCGCCGGCAACGTCGCAACGGAAGCCGTCAACATCCATCTCAGTAACCCAGTAGCTCAACGCATCGGTCATAGCTTTACGAGTTTCAGGGTTTGAATAGTCGAGCTTGTAAACGTCGGTCCAGTCGTATGGTCCGTACATCTTGCCTGAATCGTTAAGTGAATAGTAATCGGGGTGCTGTTCAACCCAGGGGTTGTCACAGCCTGTATGGTTGGGAACCCAGTCGATGATTACCTTGAAGCCGGCTTCATGAGCTTTGTCAACAAATTGTCGGAACTGTTCGGTTGTTCCGAGTTCGGGATTAACGCCTTTGTAGTCACGAACGGCGTAATAGCTACCGAGTTCGCCTTTACGGTTCATCTCAGAAATCGGGTGCACGGGCATGAGCCACAAAATATCAACACCGAGTTCTTTCAAACGAGGTAACTCTTTTTCGAGTGCTTCAAGGTTACCCTGGTCGGTCATCTGGCGCCAGTTAACTTCATAAATCACCGCATTACGGCTCCATTCTGGTTGGGCAAGAGAAGTGATATTTTGGTCAGAGGCTTCATTTTTAGCCGATTGGCTGCCACATCCAAAAAGTGACGCCATCATTGCGGCAACTGCTGAGAAAATAAAAATCTTACGCATTTGGTTAATAGATTTAATTGTATTATATATTGGTTATTATCAGTCGAAAAGTGACATTTGTGGGTCAAGGAGCGTGAACGACATCCGATGAATTGGCGAGGGTCCAATCTCGGCGATTGCCCGTCGATGGTCGCGGGTCGGGTAACCTTTGTTGCGATCCCACCCATATCGGGGATATTCAGCCGCCATTTTCACCATGTAGTCGTCGCGATAGGTCTTGGCAAGAATCGAGGCTGCCGCGATGTTGGCATATCGTCCGTCGCCTTTTACAAACGTTTTCCATTCGGTTGTGCCGTAGGGTTTGAACCGGTTACCGTCAACAATTACACGACCCGGACGAATCGTGAGCTTGTCTAGCGCCCGATGCATCGCCAAAATCGAAGCGTTGAGAATGTTTATCTCGTCAATCTCAGCCGCATCAACACTTGCAACCGCCCATGCCACAGCCTCACGTTCGATTATCTCGCGAAGCTCAACACGATGTTTCTCGCTCAACTTTTTTGAATCATTCAACAGGTCGTTTGAGAAGTCATCGGGTAAGATTACAGCCGCCGCAAAGACTGGTCCGGCAAGACAACCGCGCCCGGCTTCGTCAGTTCCGGCTTCATGACACCCCGGACGGTCACATGCAGGTAACATCAGGCAAGTCGTGACTGAGGTGTAAATTCTGCTTTAATTGAGTCAACCACATTAACGATGTAGTCGCCCATCTTTTCAATATCAGAAACCAAGTCCATGTAATAGATACCGGCTTGATATTCATATTGTTTATCGTTAATATTCTCAACGTTGCCGGTTCTAAGAACGTTGCGCAAGTTGTTGATTTCGCGCTCTTTGTTATAGCTTGCATTGATATCGGCTACACGAGCGTCTTCGATGTTGCTGAGCAACAGCAACATATTTGACATTGCCGCATCAACGAGGTCAAACATCGAGTCGAGATTATGATAGATATTGTCGTTAAATGATGTATTTGACTGTTGTTTACGGAGCAAAATTTTTCCGACACCCATACAACAGTCGGCGATGCTTTCCATTTCTGAAACAATATGGAGCATACCGGCAATGTGGCGTTTACCTTCGTTTGAAAGGCGCCCTTCGGCACATCGGTTAAGATAGTGTGCTATCTCGATTTCCATGCGGTCAGATATGTCTTCATATTTTTCAAGTCGCGAATAGAGTTTAACAAAATCTTCCGACTCATCTTTGGTATGCACCAAATCACGCGCCATTGTCAACATTCGCTGAACACGTTCGCCAAACACATAAAGTTCTTTTTCAGCCTGAGTGATGTTAAGTTCTGATGCCGACATGATACCTGCCGATATAAATTTAAGCTGGAACTCTTCGTCTTCGCGGTGTTTAGCGGGAACCATCCACTCAACAGCCTTAACATAAAATCCTGTCAACCATATCATTATCGAGAGGTTTACCAAGTTAAACACGGTGTGGAACATTGACAAACCGAACGATACACTGATTTGCATCTGTAACACTTTGGCAAGGGTTGCGTGTCCTTGTGGAAGCGAACCGTCAAAAAGGTGGTTATAGATGTCGGGCTGAGTAGCCTCAAGATTGGTCACAAATTGATAAAGCGATTCAGGATTACCCTGCCCGATTGATTCTGTAATCCAGCAGTTGAGATGAACAAACGGGTAAAATATGGCGAGCGTCCAGACCGTTCCGAGCAAGTTGAACAACAAGTGACCCATCGCTGTACGTTTTGCTGCCACATTTCCGCTCATAGATGCGAGAAGCGGCGTAACGGTAGTACCGATATTTGAGCCAAGCACCAGTGCACAGGCAAGATCGAACGTAATCCATCCTTTGCTACACATAATCAAAGTTATTGCAAATGTCGCCGCTGATGATTGTATGATCATTGTCAAAACGACACCAACGAGTGTGAACACCAATACTGATCCAAATCCCATTGAGGTGTAACGTTGCAAAAACGCAAACATTTCAGGGTTGCTCTGAAGGTCGGGAACATATTTGCTGATGAGATCGAGTCCCATAAACAAAAATGCAAAACCAATCATGAATTCACCGATAGACTTGGTGCGGCTCTTCTTGGCAAACAACAGCGGAATTGCCAAACCGATCAACGGCAACGCAAATGCCGATATGTCAACTTTGAAACCAAACAGGGCGATAATCCACGCTGTAAATGTTGTTCCGACGTTGGCACCCATAATCACAGCCATTGATTGTGCGAGAGTCATAAGTCCGGCATTTACAAAGCTGACAACCATAACGGTTGATGCCGACGAACTCTGGATTAATGCTGTGATGAAAAAGCCTGTTAAAGTTCCGGTAAAGCGATTACGGGTCATCGCGCCAAGGATGTTGCGCAAGCGGTCACCTGCCGCTTTCTGCAATCCTTCGCTCATCACCTTCATTCCGTAAAGGAACAAACCTACCGCACCTAAAAGTCCGAGCAGGTCTAAGATACTGTAATTCATTTAGTTTTGCCTAATTTTATATTTCGATTCAAAACCGGGCAGCCATCCTCCCGACTTCAATTATTGGAAACGTGACATTATATTATTTAATGTGATTTCAAATAATGCTACAAATTTAAGCAAAATTTCTTTTAAATCAACATCTATACCCAAAAAGATAGACAGCCAAAAGTCTATTTGACCTTTGGCTGTCTAAAACAAACATGAAAAAATGAACTTTACTTAACTGATGAAGCTGCACTCTGAACAGCTTGGGCTGTACCTTGAGCTTTCTGAGCACCTTTTTGCTTGAGTTGCTTAGCTTCCTGTTGTTTAGGTTGCTTCTGAGCTTTCTGCTTTGCCTCTTGCTGGGCTTGCTGTTTAGCTTGCTGAGCCTGTTTTGCGTCTTGTTGCTTAACCTGTTTAGCATTAGTCTGCTTTTCAGGTTTCTGCTGAGGTTGTTTAGGCTGCTTCTGCTGTTTTTGCTTAGCCTCTTGCTGCTCTTTTTGCTTAGGTTGCTTAGCATCCTGCTGTTTAGCCTGCTTTTCAGGTTTTTGCTTACCCTGTTTCTGAGGTTTCTGCTTAGCTTTGTTATCAGCCTGTCCTTCGGGCTGACCTTCAGCCTTAGCTGCTCTTGACTGTTCTTTGGCAGCAGCACGGGCAGCTTGTTGTTTAGCTCTCACCTCTTTGGCAGCTTGAGCACGTTGAGCAGCCATAGCGCGTGCTTCCTGGGCACGTTGAGCGGCAAGTGCTTTTGCCTCTTGAGGATTCTTCGGCGTGTTATATGATCTGGCAGCCTGTTGCTGATCTTTAGCCGATTTACCGCCCGACTTCATATATTTATGCTTATTGTAATCTGATGCCGAGAGTGTTTCAGCGAGCTTAGATTCGCGAGCATTATCTGCTTCTACACGAGCATTTGCTTTGTTGACTTTAGATCTTGCTTTAGCGACCTCAGCAATTTCGCGAGCTTCTTCAGCTTTGGCGAGTGCAAGGTGAATCTGATATTTGGCATCGATCAAATAAGCCTTGAATTCGAGTGTTTTTGATTTAACTTTCGCAACCTGACTCTTCGGATCCATGATGTTGTCGTAGAGCGAAACACCGCTGACGCTTCGTGTAACAACAGTGTCAATCTGAACCTCAACCATTGACAATGCCGCATCGGTAACATTACCGCGATATGCGTGCAGGTTGATGAGGTTTGCTCTTGACATGTGGACGATGTTGAAGTTGAGAACGCCGGTTTCGCCACCGATTTCTGCTTCTGATTCGTCAGCCAAATCAAGAACTACATATTCGCTATATACAGAATCAATTTTGATGATTGAAGCATCGTAAGCGTCAAATCTAACGTGACCTACAAAGTCGGCACGGCTCTTAACGAGTGCGAGCGAATCTTTTTTAGCTTTCTCAGCTGCCTTAGCTTCAGCTTTTTCAGCCTTAGCCTGTGCTTTTGCTGCGCTGTCGATTGAGTCATTACCCTCGCTCTTCTTGGACTTCTTAGACTTGGACACTTTTTCGTCATCGCCCGACGAGATAGAGTCGTTTGGCTCACCCTTCTTGGTCTTTTTACCTTTGACCTTTCCGGCTTTGCCGTCAGCGGCAGTCAAATCGGTATCGACTGACAATGAATCTACAGACTCTCCTTTTTTACCTTTCTTAGCTTTGGGTGCTTTTTCGGCTTTGGGTTCGTCAGTCGATTCAGAATCGTCTTTCTTAGATTTTTTTGATTTCGATTTTTTGCTGTCAGAGATCGAATCAGATTCTTCGTTCTTCTTAGACTTTTTGCCTTTCTTAACTTTCTTGCCCTTAACGTGAGCCGAGTCAGACATCAATGAGTCCATAGCGGCAGAGTCAAGTTCAATTCTATTCCAGGTTGCGATGAGTGTATCAACATCGAACACTGAAGAGTCTTTCAATGTAACAATCAAACCTTCAACCTTCAATGATTTTGAAGCGAATTTAGCCGAACCGGTCATGATGATTTTTTCAGGAGCGGGGGCAATAATTGTTACAACTACCACACTTTCAGTACTATCCTGACGGTTGAATTTGTTACGTTGTTGAATGCTGTCGTTTTTCAATACACTGTCAGCCCATTCGCTGATGTGGATTGTTGTATCATTCTTAGCAAAGCCTTTTACCTTGCGCGACAAAACGTTGCTACTGTCTTTGCCGGCGCTATCCTTTTTAGCTTTGGGAGCTTTAACTTTAGCGGGTTTAGCTTTAACACTATCGTTTTTAGCAGCCTTAGATTTAGCCTTGATACTATCATTTGCGGCTTTAGCCTTTTTAGCTTTTTCGACTTTCTCGGCCTTTTCAGCAGCTTTTGCCTTTGCCTGAGCAGCTACGTCGCCTTTATCAGCTTTATCTTTGCCTTTCTTTTTATCTTTGACGATGGTATCGGCAGCGGCAGCCAAAAGTTTCAAGCTGTCTTGTTCTGCCTTCATGGCCGCCTTGATGCTGTCTCTCTCCATTTTTTCCATAATTTTGAGAGTCTTAAGGCTATCTTTCTCTGCCAGTTTCTGGGCTTTGAGAGCCAAGATGCTATCATTTCTCAAGCTATCAACACGAAGGATGCTGTCAATTTTCGCCATACGAGCCATACGAGCGACACTGTCACCCTTGTCAATAGTCAGTCCTTTTGGCAAACTGACAGTCAGTTTACCCTTTTCGGTTTGCACGATGACCTTGTCGACAATATTGTCGGGACCTTTAATCTGGACTCTGCGGGTTGTATCAGCCGAATCAGTCTGAATAAAGTTAACAAATATACCTGACGAAATTTCGAGCTTGCCGAAACTATCGACAGACACAGTCTTTGTCACAATATTTTCTGACGGTTTTATTGTCTCGGGTTGAGATGCGCCCTTGTTCTCCATTGCAGAGAATGCACACCCAATCAGAGCCGCAAAGAAAAGAAATGTGTAAACTAAAAATTTCATTTTACTTATATTTTTATATTTTAGTTTTGGACGCGATTGGTTTTTCTGATGTTACACATCTTTAATATTAGGTAGTTAGTAAGTGACTCATGACAGCAGATGCCGTCAGGGTACTTTTCGGTTGCAAAGTTACACAAATTTTCAATTTTTCTAAATTTTTACCTGATTTTTTCGCACTTTATTTGTAATTATTTAATAAAAATTCAATATTGGAGGTTATATCTCTTATAAAAAGACTAAAAACAAACAAAAAGCCGACAGTCAATCAATGACCATCGGCTGTATTGAAAATCAAAGTATAACTTGTCTAATATCTTTTATTTCTCAGCTTTATTAGTAACCTTTGAAGAACCTGAAGCACTTATCAAATCCATATTCTTCATATTGACCGTAACACCGGAAGCGCCACTCGCATTAACACTTCCGTCAGCGACAACAAGATTAGACAGCTTAGCTGTAGAAGCACCCGAAACATATAGTTTGAGCGAAGTCAGCTTACCTGCCATTTCAACTCTTGACGCACCCGACACTTCAACATCGCCTTTTTCGCCGGTATAATTATTAACTTTTACAACCGACGCTCCACTAAGGTCAAATTCGCAATTGGCAATTTTAGCGTTAGTCAAGTTAACCGATGATGCACCTCCAAGCTCAATATCAGCTTTAGTAGCCACAAGCGATTCAACCTTGAAAGACGATGCTCCCGAAAGGTCTATCGATAAATCTTTAGAATTCAACGATTGAGCTGTAAAACCTGCCGCACTTGACAATTCAATCTCTTTCAAAGCCGGAGCTGAAATTTCAAATGTCACAGATTTAGCTTTTTGCCCGTTGTATATGATGTTTGTACCTTTTTTGAATCTGATTTTCAATTCTCCGTTGTCGTTTTTAACGTCAAGTCGGTCAATCAAATTGTCGGGACAATTAGCAACTACTTTTGTCGGACCGTCAGACTGAGTAAAAATCACCTTAATTCCCGACGACACCTCAAGTTCGTTGAACGAACCAACCTCAAAGTTTTTACTGATAAACTTTTGCGATGGTGTAATTGTCACCGTCTTATCGCTCGGTTTGAACGAATATGCCGCGAAAGCAATGACAAGCAATAATGCGTAACCAATGTATTTCATTTCTTATTTATTTGGGGGTTTATATATTCTTAGACCCTGATTTACCCCAAAAAGTTACACTCAACTGTATTAAATTTTGTTAAAAAAGAAAGCAGCCGGACTATAAGCCGGGTTATGTAGAACGAAACATATCGCTAAGCCTCGTTCTGCTCGTCATTTATCTATGGCACATGTTGCCATGTGTCTAAAGCAGTCTACCCCCCGGCAACGGACGAGCAGTCCTTAATAGCCGGTATACTTGACCTTGCAACCCATAAGGCGTGCGGCATGACATATCACTATGCCACCCGGTGGGCTCTTACCCCACCTTTTCACCCTTACCCTTTGCAGGGCGGTTATTTTCTGTCACGTTGCCTCTGCCGTCACCGACAGCTTCCCGTTAAGAAATATGGTGCTCTTGTTGCCCGGACTTTCCTCCTGCGCGCATAGCGCCGGCGACGAACCGTCCGGCTGCTTTCTTTTGCAAAGGTACACATTTTTTCTGTTTGATTGAGTCTCTAATTAAATTTTTAATTATCTTTGTACCCGCCTAAATTACAAGACCTAATTCTATCCACTTGATTTATGGACTATAAAGCTGTCATAGAACAAATATACAACGAGGTCAAACCGATGTGGGGACAAGGCAAAGTCGCCAACTACATCCCTGCTCTCGCTATGACCGACCCGCGGCAATTCGGAATTGCCGTGCAGACTCTCGACGGTGATATGTTTACCGTTGGCGATGCCGAAACAAAATTTTCAATACAGTCCATATCCAAAGTATTCACGTTTGCCATGGTGCTTCGTCATCTTGGTGACAAAATATGGAGTTCGGTAGGACGCGAACCCTCGGGAAACCCATTTAACTCACTTGTTCAGCTCGAACATGAACAAGGCATTCCGCGCAACCCATTTATCAATGCCGGAGCACTTGTCGTAACCGACCGCCTTATCGACCTATACCCTCGTCCTAAAGAGGCTATACTCGATTTTGTGAGACGTCTGACCGGTAACGACGACATCTATTTTGACCACACCATCGCTCGCTCGGAACGAGAACACGCCGACCGAAACATGGCGCTCGCCTACTTCATGAAAAGCTTCGGAAACATCCACAACGATGTCGAAACAATCATTGATGTTTACTGCTCACAATGTGCCATATCAATGTCGTGTGTCGATCTCGCTCACGCATTCCAATTCTTGGCAAACGAAGGTGTCAATCCGCTTAACGGCGAAGCTATACTCACCCCAAGCCAGGCAAAACGTCTTGGAGCAATCCTCCTCACTTGTGGCTTTTACGACGAATCGGGCGATTTCGCTTTCCGTGTCGGGATGCCCGGCAAGAGCGGTGTTGGTGGCGGAGTTGTTGCCTATATCCCCCGCAATCTTGTTATTGCAACATGGAGCCCCGAACTCAACCCCCACGGCAATTCGCTGATGGGTATCGAAACACTCGAACGCTTCACAACCGATATCCAAAATTCAATTTTCTAACCCCTTAGCAACCAATTAACACATTGATTATAATATGAGACATTTTCTTGCTCTGTTTATCACTCTTGTCGCTTCGATCTTCTCGAACGCATCCGCACAGATGGTTACACCCGTCAAGTGGAACATCGACCTCAACATGACCGGTGATAAAACCGGACAAATAGTCATGAAAGCGTCAATTCTCAACGGTTGGCACATGTATAGCAACGAGGTTGACCCGTCAGCCGGACCCACTCCCCTCTCAATCACCTTCACCACTCTCGAAGGTGCTGAACTTGTTGGAGGTTTGAACGCCGACAAAAAGGCCATATCAAAATATGATGAAATGTTCGACGCCCAACTTAGCTGGTGGACCGATAACGTCATACTTACTCAAGACTTTAAACTGACCGCCGACAACTATGACATCGCCGGATACGTCATCTCATCTGCTTGCAACGACGAGAACTGCGTTCCCCCAAGCAAGGAACAATTCTCATTCTCAAACTCTGCTGTTGATACAGCCGAAGTTCCTGTTGCACAATCTCCCGGCGACAAATCTACATCCTCATCAGGTGACCAATCAAACATCAATGGACCCCTTTGGGAGCCGGTTAACTTCACTGAACAACAAACCGACTCGGTAGATACATCAAACGTGTGGTACATCTTCTTAACCTGCTTTATCGGTGGATTTGTAGCATTGCTCACCCCCTGTGTTTGGCCAATGATTCCACTGACTGTCAGCTTCTTCCTCAAAAAAGGAAAATCTCGTGCTAAATCAATCACCGATGCTTTTATCTACGGTGCATCAATCATCGTAATCTATCTCGCGCTCGGTCTCATCATCACTGCCTGCTTTGGTGCCAGCGCACTCAACGCCTTGTCAACAAGTGCTGTTTGCAACATTATCTTCTTCCTCTTGCTTGTTGTGTTTGCAATCTCATTCTTCGGTGCATTCGACATCAAGCTCCCCGCCTCATGGTCAAACAAGATTGACTCAACAGCAGAGAAAACAACCGGACTGCTCAGCATATTCTTCATGGCATTCACACTCACGTTAGTGTCATTCTCTTGCACAGGTCCCATCATCGGCACACTCCTTGTCGAAGCAGCCAGCACAGGCGACAAATTCGGTCCCGCAATCGGTATGTTCGGCTTCTCGCTTGCCCTTGCAATCCCCTTCTGCCTCTTCGCCATGTTCCCCTCATGGCTACAGAGCGCACCCAAATCAGGCGGATGGATGAATACCGTTAAAGTAGTTCTCGGCTTCATCGAACTTGCCCTTTCGCTCAAATTCCTCTCGGTTGCCGACCTCGCATACGGCTGGCACATCCTTGACCGCGAAATCTTCCTTGCACTTTGGATAATCACCTTTGCACTTCTCGGTCTCTACCTTCTCGGCAAATTCAACTTCTCTCACTACGGACCTGCCGACAGCTCGATTGGCGTGTTCCGCTTCTTCCTTTCGCTCATCTCCCTCTCATTTGCCATGTATCTCGTTCCCGGCTTGTGGGGCGCACCCCTCAAAGGTGTCAGTGCATTCGTTCCACCGCTCTACACCCAAGATTTCAACCTCTACGACCGCGGATTGACCGAATATGACGACTACGAAGAGGGTATGCGCATCGCTGCCAAAGAAGACAAACCTGTCCTCATCGACTTCTCGGGCTATGGCTGTGTAAACTGCCGCAAAATGGAAGGTGCAGTCCTCGACAACGAAGATGTCCACACCATGATCAACGACAACTTTGTCGTTATCAAACTCATGGTTGATGAAAAGCGTAAACTTCCCCAGCCCATCGTCATTACCGAAAACGGCAAAAAAGTAACCCTCGAAACCTATGGCGACAAGTGGAGCTACCTCCAGCGTTACAAGTTCCAGGCAAACGCCCAGCCCTACTACGTCATCGTCAACGACAAAGGCGACCTACTCTCAGGTCCATTCAGCTACGACGAAAACATTCCCCGCTTCACCGCTTTCCTCGAAAAAGGCATCAAGGGATTCAATAAATAAAACCACCTTTCATCTCCCCAAAAACTGTATCATTTCATTCTACCCTCATAGGAACGTGCCTCAGGCACGTAAAGAAATAACGCTACAATATGGTGCATCAAATCATGGTGCACCATATTTATAAATTGAATCATATAAACTTAACTTAGACACATAGTTAATTATACAACATAACATCTTATGCAAAACTTAAGAGGTATCAATTCCAAACTAATCTCATTATTCAAACAATCTCCACTTTATCAACTTGTCCAAGAAAACCGAGATACTATATTAGCCTGTATAAGAAATAATGCCATTGGATTATATTATAATTCCGATAAGGTGGCTATGGTATCTCTTAATCACAATGGAAAACTTAAGTGCACAATCAACACATACTATCTCAGCGACCATTATCTTCACTCTAAAGATAAGAGGAACGAAGGCAAAGAAATATATAAAAATCCTAAAGAAATTTTTGACTCATTTGAAATAATTAAGAAAAATAGCGATTGTCGCTCTACTCCTGAAAAGAAAGCCCAACAAGATATTGTGGCAACAAATAATTCCAATAGAAACTCTGATTGGCTCTGTATTGACATAGAATATCGCCAATCTATCAAAATTCAAACAGCCATTCCTGAAAAAGACCAGTTTACAGGACGCTTTGATATTATCGCAATTTCAAAGAAAAAGCCTTATCGTATTGCTATCGTTGAGCTTAAGTACAACGACAAAGCAATTGGGGGTGATTCAGGCATCGTGAAGCATCTTAAAGATTTCAATAAATTTGATAACAATGTGTGCGTCAACAATCTAAAAGAGGAAATCCAAATGATGCTAAGCAACCTAAATGATTTGGGAATCTTGAATCAAGATATCTCTATTTCTAATACGGTGACTGATTTTGCTAAAAAGGTGGAATTTTATGTAATCTGTCTCTATGACACAGATGAATCACCACGCAGTAAAATTGGGGGATATCTTTTTAAAGAGAAGCATCCTGAATGGGGTATAAAGCGAGTTTCTCGTAAAAACGCCGAAGTAGAACTTCCTGAAGGATGCGATATTCTTAATAAAGTTGAATTCTTATTCAAGCGAGTGAAATCACCTACAAAAATTGATATTACAGACATTCTTAATATCCAAAATTACGAGAAATGAACATCACAATCCACCGTGGCACCGACCAAATTGGGGGCTGCGTAACTGAATATGAATATAATGGTTGGCGACTGTTTGTCGATTATGGCGAACAGTTGCCGGGTACCCCTAAAACAACCCTAAGGATTGACGGTTTGACTTATGGTGATTTGAGCAAAAGCGCTTTGCTTATTACTCATTATCACGGTGATCATATCGGGAACATTTCTGATATTGCAACAGACATCCCCGTTTATATGGGCTATACCGGATGTGAAATTTACCGCAAACTTCAACGCCGACTTTCCCGAATTCGAGGAGAAGAAGGCAAGAAAGCTCAAAAAGCATACAACCGTTCGGGATTGATAAACACATTTATTGAGGATGAAGAATTTAAGTTTGGACCATTCTTAATCCACCCCGTAAAAATGGATCACTCTGCGTATGATGCTTACGGATTCGTTATTTCCGTTGTTGAAGAGGATATTAGAGTTTTTCATACCGGAGATTTCCGTGCTCACGGCTCTATTGGCAAAGAGTTTTTGAGAACGATCTCGATGTTACCACCTATTGACACAATCGTATGCGAGGCTACAAATATAGAAAGAAGTCAACACGATGCTAATCCCGAATGGAAAATAGAACAGCAATTTAAAGCGTTATTCAAGAAAAATAAATTCAATTCTGTTTTCGTCTCATCTACTAATATTGACCGACTTTTTGGTATCTATCGTGCTGCAGCAGATGCTGGACGAATAGTCTTTATGGATGAATATCAATATGATATCCTCAATTCGGTAATCGGAGAAAACGACTGGCTGAGTAAAGAATCACATAAAAGAGAGTTTAACAAAGGACTTCCTTTTGTACTCAAACTTGATAAGTTTTCAAGAGATACTCCAAAATTCTTTATTCCCGACAAGCTTTGGCAACTGATTAAATGGAAAGGATGTGTCTTAATAGCACGGCAATCTGTACAATTTGAATCTCTGATTGAATCATTTAAATATTTAAAAAAATATCTTTCTCAATGGAGAGGTTATATTGATCCCGATTCTCCTGCTTACAATCCTGCTCTTGCGAGATTATTGGGATCAGACTATAAATATGTACATACTTCAGGTCACGCTGACATTCACACTTTAGAGACTCTTTTTGAGAAAATAAACGGAGTAACAAAAATCATACCTATCCATACCGATAATCCAACCAAATTTATGGAGGTTTTCTCACCAAAGTGGCCGGTATTACTTCTCAAAGACGGTGAAACATATACTTTATCAGGTAAATAACTGAATTTCACAACCGAAATTTCGTTTTATCTCCTCATTATAAACGTGAAAATTCTACCGGACTCTATGCCGAGGGCGCGAGCCGAGAAATAACGTGACTGATTGCATCGGGTGCATTTCTCATTCAAAATCAGGGTTTCGGCTTTGACTCCTTCATTTTCAAGTTGGCGTTTGACAAAACCGGAGAGGTTAACATGGGGTTTTTCGCCCTCTTGTCGGGTGACAAATTCTTCGGGAAAACATGAGGCTACTTCTTCGCCGACCTCAAAACAGCACTCCCCTATCGAAGGACCAAAATAGCCCTTGACATTCTCGACTTTTGCACCCATTTCAACCATCTTTTTTAGCGCATTTACCGCTATTCCCGCGACTGCACCACGCCATCCGGCATGAATCGTCGCAATAACTCCGGCAACTTCATCAAACAATACGACAGGCACACAGTCAGCCGTATTTATACCGATTACAACATTCTTTAATCGGGTCACAATCGCGTCATAGCCATATCGTTGTTCAGCCGGCAATCCGACTTGTTTAAGCACATAGACATCAGCCGAATGAGTCTGCCTGCATTGTACGATTTCATCCATGCCAACTCCACAAAATTCGACAAGATGTCGACGACATTCCTCAACACGAGACGAATCGTCGCCCGTATAATCACAAACTGAGAAACCGTCGTAGGGAATCTCGGCATTCAAGCAGTCACGCACACTGTTACCAGCCAATATCGAGTCGTTTCTATACAATTCAAACATCATAACAAAACAAAGGTAGCACAAAAACGACAATAAAACAAGATGGTGAGCCAAATATGTGTTGACCCACCATCTATGCAATAAGTTTTATCTGAGGATTAGCGTGCGAGAGAAAAGATATAATCTTTATCATCTTCGGGATTTTCATTGATAACAATTTTACCCTCGCGTGCGAGCCAGCCGATTGCTGCATAAACTTCTTTGTCTTTAAGTTTAGAGATTTTTTTGAGTTGTTTTAGCCCGAGAGCGTCAGCTTCGTTAAGCGCACTCCAAACCGAGCCGGCCCAAAGGCCAATTTGTTCGTTGTTCATGATTTTTATTATTTTGTTAGACAATATATAATTAAAATACAATGAATTAGGATTTGGTTTAAAATCATGGTGTTATTTATACTTTTTTAAACCTTACCCCCTATAAACGCCTAACGCACCACTTTGTCAAGCAGTGCGTTACTCGAGATGACCATTTCAAATCATCTACATTTATCTAATCATAATTTTCCTGTACCAAATTTATTACAACATATTAGCGAGAGGGAGTGCAAATTGAGCAACATCAGTATCACCCCAAAGGTCAGCCATTGTCAGCCAAACAATAAGGAGGATAATCAAGATTATCGCACCAATTGATGCCCAAAGCGAGATTGATCTGCGACGTTCTCTTCTGTGGTCGCCGTGATCGTGTAAGTCATTTCTGCGATTGCTCATAAATAATATAGTTAAATAGTGAAACTTCGTTTTGTGTTATATCATTATAACGCTCCAGCTTCCAAAATGTTTAAACAAAATCAATATCCACACCAAAAAATCGCATATTCCACTCTCAAACTCTTGCAGGTTTACAGAATTATCCCGAAATTTGCTTTAAAGAAATTAAACCATAAAATTGTAATCATGTCACAGAAAATTGAATGGAAAACCATCAAGGAATATGAGGATATTCTTTTCCAATTTCACGAAGGAATTGCTAAAATCACCATAAACCGTCCCGAAGTATATAACGCTTTCCGTCCTCAAACCAACTTTGAGATGCTCGATGCAATGGCTTATTGCCGCGAGACACCTGAAGTCGGAGTAGTTGTGTTGACCGGTATCGGCGACAAAGCATTCTGCTCGGGCGGCGACCAACGAGTTAAAGGCGTCGGTGGCTACATCGACTCAAACGGTGTTCCCCGTCTCAACGTCCTCGATCTTCACAAGGCAATCCGCTCAATCCCCAAGCCTGTCATCGCCATGGTTAACGGCTATGCTATTGGTGGTGGTAACGTCCTCCAAGTTGTCTGTGACCTTACAATTGCCAGCGAAAACGCCCGTTTTGGTCAAACCGGACCTAAAGTCGGAAGTTTTGATGCAGGATTTGGCTCGTCATATCTCGCACGTTGCGTCGGACAGAAAAAAGCGCGTGAAATTTGGTTCCTCTGCCGTCAATACACCGCTCAGGAGGCACTCGACATGGGTATGATTAACAAAGTCGTTCCCCTCGAACAACTCGAAGAAGAAACTGTTGACTGGTGCAAGACAATACTCAGCCGCAGTCCGATGGCTATCCGCATGATTAAACGTGCGCTCAACGCCGAACTCGACGGACAGCGCGGTATGATGGAATTTGCCGGTGACGCAACATTGATGTATTACCTCATGGCTGAAGCCCAGGAAGGCAAAAACGCATTCCTCGAAAAACGCGACCCCGATTTCGGTCAGTTTACCAAATTCCCAGGTTAATGCTCAAAGCCCACATATTCCCCTATCGACTTCAATTCAAGGAAGCCGCCACTACGTCACGTTCCACCATGCTCGACAAAGAGACCTGGTTTATCAAGCTAACTGACGAGACTGACGGCAGCCGCGGCATTGGAGAAATACCTATTTTTCGCGGACTCAGCGCCGAAGACACGCCTGATTTCACATCGGCACTCCTCAAGTTTGGCGAGAATTTCGATCTTGATAATATACCTGAAATGAGTTCGGTCAAATTTGGAGTTGAAAGTGCTTTGTCTGATATGTCTCTGCGTCAAAAACAGATTACTGCCCCTTTCAGTTACCGAATTAACGGTTTGATTTGGATGGGAAGCAAGGAGGAAATGTATCGTCGCATCTGTGAAAAACTTGATAACGGTTTCAAATGCCTGAAACTCAAAATCGGTGGAATCGACTTTGAAAACGAGCTTGATTTACTTAGATTTATCCGCTCTAAATTTTCAGCCGATACTCTCGAACTGCGACTTGATGCCAATGGTTCATTTTCTCCCGAAAATGCGCTTGAACGACTGTCAAGACTCTCAAAATTTGAGATTCATTCAATAGAGCAGCCGATCAAGCAGAAGCAGCTCGAAGCAATGGCTCGTATAGTCGAAAAATCACCAATCGCCATCGCCCTGGACGAGGAGCTTATCGGAACATGGGACGACACGCAACGTGCCGAAGTTCTCGATACCGTAAAACCGCACTACATCATCCTCAAACCGGCGTTATGTGGTGGTTTTGAATCGGCTGACCGTTGGATTAAACTCGCGACCGATCGAAAAATAGGATGGTGGGCGACCTCGGCTCTCGAATCAAATGTCGGATTGACAGCTATAGCTTTGTGGCTTAGAAAATATAATGTTACGATGCCACAAGGACTTGGCACCGGCGCACTATACACCAATAATGTCGATTCGCCACTCTATCTTGATGGCGAAAATCTCATTTTTGACCCATCAAAACCGCTTCCCGAACTCCCCGCACAATGAAACTGATTGAATCGACACAGCTTGCCAATCGTTTCATTGAGCAATGGAACGACTCTAATGACCACATCATTGCCCACACCTCAGGCTCAACAGGCAAACCAAAGGAAATCAAGCTGTTAAAAAGCGATATGATTGAGTCGGCTCGTGCGACCTGCCGATTTTTCAATATTGACAAAAACTCTGTTCTCGTTTCGCCATTGTCAGCCGACTATATTGCCGGTAAAATGATGATTATCAGGTCTATTGTCAGCGATGCCACACTCGCGATGACTGAACCGTCAAACCATCCCGACCTGAAACGATTTGACAAAATCGACCTGCTACCGGTCGTTCCGTCACAAGTCGATGCTATCCTTGCCGACCCTTTAAACGTCAATCGAATCAATCACTTGCTTGTCGGTGGTGGTAAAACTGATGAATCACTCGAAAAGCGAATTGCACAATCCGGTATCGACGCTTGGGCATCATACGGAATGACCGAAACGTGTAGTCACGTTGCAGTCCGCCGACTTGGTGACCCGGATTCATGTTACCACGCTCTTCCCGGAATCACTTTCTCAATCGATTCAGACAGCTGCCTTGCAATTCACTCCGATAACTTTTCGTGGAAATCACTGCAGACCAACGACATTGTCGAACTCGTTGACAACCAATCTTTTCGATGGCTCGGACGTCGCGATAACGTCATTAATTCGGGTGGAATCAAAATCATTCCCGAAGTCGTTGAGCAAAAAATTTCACATATAATTGATGTGCCGTTCTATATTGTCGGACGACCTGACCCAAAGTGGAGCGAAGCCGTAATACTTTACTTAGAGTCAGAGCAAACTCTTGACACCAAAATACTTGCTGACGAAATATCTAAAACGCTCTCACCCTACGAGCGACCCAAAGAAATTGTAGTCGTCAGACAGTTTGAACGCACCTCATCAAATAAAATCAAGCGCAAAATCATCGGTAGCTGAATGATTTTCACTAACTTTGCACTATAAAATCTAAAATATGTCAGACAATTCACTGTTATCGAGACTTGACGGCATCGAAGCCCGCTTTGAAGAGGTATCTACATTAGTTACCGATCCCGAGGTAATTGCCGATATGAAGCGATATGTCAAGCTCACCAAAGAATATAAAGAGCTTGAAAAGCTTGTTGAAACCACGCGAAAATATCGCGATATGCTTGGCAATATCGACGAGGCACGTCAAATACTCGAAACCGAAAATGACTCCGAAATGAAAGCGATGGCTCGCGAACAACTCGACTCAGCCACAGCCGCTCTACCCGAACTCGAAGAGCAAATCAAGATACTACTCATACCCGCTGATCCCGAAGATTCTAAAAATGCGATTGTAGAAATCCGCGGCGGTACAGGTGGCGACGAAGCCGCCATATTTGCCGGTGACCTTTTCAAAATGTACACCCGCTACTGCGAGTCAAAGGGTTGGACAGTTGCTGTCACCTCATTTAACGAAGGTACAGCCGGCGGTTACAAGGAAATCGTGTTTGCCGTGTCGGGCGACAACGTCTATGGCACGTTAAAATATGAGAGTGGCGTTCACCGCGTGCAACGTGTCCCGGCTACCGAGACACAAGGTCGTGTCCACACCTCAGCCGCCACTGTTGCAGTACTCCCCGAAGCCGAAGAATTTGATGTAGAAATCAACGAAGGCGAAATCAAGTGGGACACATTCCGAAGCGGTGGTGCCGGTGGTCAGAACGTCAACAAGGTTGAATCGGGCGTACGTCTTCGCTACATGTGGAAAAATCCCGTAACCGGCACTACAGAAGAAATTTTGATTGAGTGTACCGAAACCCGCGACCAGCCCAAGAACAAGGAACGCGCACTCAGCCGACTCCGCACGTTCATCTACGACCGCGAGCACCAAAAATATATGGACGATATCGCTTCACGTCGTAAAACGATGGTGTCAACAGGTGACCGTTCAGCAAAAATCCGCACCTATAACTATCCACAGGGACGCATCACCGACCACCGCATCAACTACACCATCTATAACCTTCAGGCATTTGTTGATGGCGACATTCAAGACTGTATCGATCAGTTGATTATCGCTGAAAATGCCGAGAAACTTAAAGAAGCTCAACTTTGATAATAACTAAAATAAAATAGATATGACACGCAAAGAACTCGTTGAACAGATTATGAAGAAACGCTCGTTTCTATGTGTTGGTCTCGACACCGATATCAAGAAAATCCCTGAGCATCTGCTTGACACCGAAGACCCGATTTTTGAATTTAACAAAGCAATCATCGACGCGACATCGCCCTATTGTGTAGCCTACAAACCCAATCTCGCTTTTTATGAAGCACTTGGCGCCAAAGGTCAACTCGCGCTCGAAAAGACAGTTGCTTATCTCAAAAAGAACTATCCCGAACAATTTATAATTGCCGATGCAAAACGTGGCGACATCGGTAATACTTCAAAACTCTATGCACGTTCATTCTTTGAATATCTCGATGTTGACGCTGTTACGGTTGCTCCCTACATGGGCGAAGACAGTGTGACACCATTCCTCGGCTACGAAGGCAAATGGGTTATCCTCCTTGCCTTGACCTCAAACAAAGGCAGCCACGACTTCCAGCTCATCCGCGATGAAAACGGCACTCCCCTCTTTGAATCAGTCATCAAAAAATCGCAGGAATGGGCTTCAACCGACGAAATGATGTATGTTGTTGGTGCAACCCAAGGCAAAATGTTTGAAGACATCCGCCGAGTAGCACCCAAGAGCTTCCTCCTCGTCCCCGGGGTTGGCGCACAAGGCGGTAGCCTCGAAGAAGTTTGTCGCTACGGCATGATTGACGATTGCGGACTCCTCGTAAACTCGTCACGCGGCATCATCTACGCTTCAACAGGCACAGACTTCGCTGAAGTTGCCGGTACCGAAGCAAAGAAACTCCGCGACCAAATGGATGCGCTACTATAAGCACATTATAATATTATATAAATGAAAAAAGTCCGGCATATACCGGACTTTTTCTTTTATAAGTAAAATTTGTTTACAACATTCGGGCGGCTTGTTGAACAGCTTCACCGAGAGTTGGATGACCATGGATTGTGTCTGCAATTGCATCGACAGTCAGTCCGGTTGCCATTGCAAGAGCCACTTCCTGAATTAGGTCAGCTGCATGAGGTCCACAGATGTGACATCCGATGATATGACGTGTTTCAGTGTTGACTATCATCTTGACAAGTCCGTCACTCTCGTTCATTGCAAGCGCCTTTCCATTAGCACGGAATAGAGCCTTAGCCGATTGGTACGGGAGTCCCTGCTCCTTGCACTGTTCCTCGGTCAACCCGACCATTGCGCATTCGGGAGTAGTGAACACAGCCGATGGCACAACATTGAGGTCAACCTTTTTGCCAAGCACACGGCGTCCCTGAGCCGATGCTGCATGTGCGAGCATACAGCGTCCGTTCACATCACCGATAGCATAGATGCCTTCAACCGAGGTCATCATATTGTCATCGACTTCGATACCGCGACGTCCGACAGCGATACCGGTCTTGTCAATTCCTTCGGGAAGTACAGGACGACGACCGACAGCCATAACAACCATATCAGAAGTTACTTCGGCTTGTTTACCCTTTGCTTCATAAACAACAGTTTTGTCGGATTTGATTTCGGTCACAGCAGCCGATGTTATGATATTTATTCCTCGTTTTGAAAGAGCCGTTTTCAGGCGTTTCGAGATGTCTTTATCAAACGGAGGAAGTATTTCCTTACAATATTCGATAACCGTTACCTTGACGTTGAACGCATTGAGAATCGATGCAAATTCCATACCTATGACTCCCCCGCCAATGATTGTAACATTTTCGGGGAACGAAGTCATCGAAAGCAAGCGATCGCTGTCAACTGCCAACTCTGCGCCCGGTATAGGCAAGCGAGCCGGAGCCGATCCTGTCGCAATGATTATCTTCGGGGCTGTATAGCTCTCATCCCCTACTACAACGATGCGCGGTTCAACAAATTTGGCTTCGCCACGAACGACAGTGCAACGTGATAGCGCCATTTCAACGCCTTCTCTAAGTTGTGCAACCACATTGTCTTTGCGAGTTGCAGCAGCTTCATAGTTAAGGGTAACACCGTTGACATCAACACCATACGACGCTGCTTCTTTGACATCGAGAGCAACCTGAGCCGAACGGCAGAGTGCCTTTGTCGGAATACAACCACGGTTAAGACAGGTTCCGCCAAGTTCACCACGTTCAATGATTACAACATTGAGACCCTCGGCAGCAGCCTCGGCGGCTGTTTCATAGCCACCGGGACCGGCTCCGATTATAATAAGGTCAGCCTGATTCATCATAGCTCGGTCAATTCGGTATAATTGACAATCGGGTGAAGTGCAGCCTCGGTATCGTCGGGATGAGAAATCGGAGTGTTGAGAGGTGCATTCTTCACTACATCGGGAGTTTCCTTAGCTTCACGAGCGATATCACGCATCACGGCTATGAACTCGTCAAGAGTCTGAAGTGACTCAGTCTCGGTCGGTTCAATCATAAGTGATTCGTGGAACAGGAGCGGGAAGTAGATTGTCGGAGCGTGATAGCCGTGGTCGAGCAAACGTTTTGCAACGTTGAGTGTTGTAACGCCGGTCGACTTGTCAGCCAAACCGTCAAACACAAACTCGTGTTTACAAACGCCTTCGATTGGCAAACAGTAAACATCTTTGAGTGATTCCTTGACGTAGTTGGCATTGAGCGTAGCCAGTTTACCTGCCTCTTTCAAGCCCTGTTTTCCGAGTGAAAGGATATAAGTCAATGCGCGAGCTTCAACTGCAAAGTTGCCGAGATGGGCGCTGATTGAGCCAAGCGATTTTTCATCAGTAACAACCGAGAACGAGCCGTCGCTATTCTTGACAACACGAGGATTGGGCAAGAATTGTTGAAGTCCTGCGCGAACACCAACAGGACCGGCACCGGGACCACCGCCACCATGAGGAGTCGAGAATGTTTTGTGAAGATTGATGTGCATGACATCAAAGCCCATATCACCGGGACGAGCCATTCCGAGCATCGGGTTCAGATTTGCGCCGTCGTAATAGAGCAATGCACCTGCAGCGTGAACGAGTGATGCAATTTCTGGGATATTCTTTTCAAAGATACCGAGTGTATTGGGGTTGGTCATCATAACCGCAGCGACAGTATCGTCGAGCAACGGTTTGAGATCTTCAACGTCAACAGTTCCGTCGGGGCGGCTTTTTACTTCGATAATCTCATATCCGGCAACTGCGGCAGATGCAGGGTTAGTTCCGTGTGCCGAGTCGGGAACGATTACTTTTGTGCGCTTAACATCACCACGACTGTTGTGATAAGCCTTGATAACGAGAAGTCCGGTCAATTCGCCGTGCGCTCCGGCATAGGGATTGAGTGTAAACTCAGCCATTCCACCAATTTCAGAGAGTGCGCACTGCAAAGTGTAGTAAAGTTCCAATGCTCCTTGGACAGCCTTATCGGGTGTAGCGGGATGGAGCGATGTGAATGCCTGATGAGCGGCTACTTCTTCGTTGATTTTGGGGTTGTACTTCATTGTGCAAGACCCAAGAGGATAGAAGCCCGAATCAACACCAAAGTTGTTGGTTGACATATTATTATAATGGCGTACAACTGAGGGCTCATCAACTTCGGGGAGCTCAAGTTTTGATGTACGTCTAAGATTTTCAGGGAGTTTTACCTCGGGAAGATGGTTGTCGGGAATTTTGTAGCCCTTTCTTCCGGGTTGTGAAAGCTCAAAAACGAGCTTGCTGTAAAAATCGCGATTCATTGTTAAGAATTTTTTAAGCGTGGACTACAAAGATTTAACTATCTCAACGAGACGATCCATTTCTTTAACTGTCTGCATTTCAGTAACAGCAATCAAAAGACGGTCTTCTGCTATCTGAACTCCGGCAAGGATACCTTCTTCAAGAGCTCGGTCAACAATTTTTTGAGCCGGAACCGAAGTAGTTACGCAGAATTCATTGAGGAACGGACTATTGGGGAATGTCAATTTACATTTACCGGTTGCAACGAGCTTATCAGCAAGATAGTGAGCTCCGTCACATCCCTGGAGATTGACATCAGCCATACCTTTAGCACCCATCAGCGACATATATATTGTCACATAAAGCGACATAAGTCCCTGGTTTGAGCAGATGTTACTTGTAGCTTTTTCACGACGGATATGCTGTTCGCGTGCCTGAAGTGTCAACACAAAAACACGACGTCCGTCTTTGTCTTTTGTAGCACCGACAATACGTCCGGGAATCTTACGCATAAGCGATTTCTTTGCGCAGAAAAATCCGAGGTAAGGACCACCAAAACTCAAGGGAATACCAAGTGACTGAGCGTCACCGACAGCTACATCAGCGCCCCATTCGCCCGGAGTCTTGATTGTAGCAAGGTCAAGTGCAACGCAGTTCATAATCAACAAAGCTTTAGCAGCCTGACAATCTTCGGCAAATCCGGTAAAGTCTTCGATGATACCGTAACGATTGCGTGTAGCGACAATTACACCGGCGACATCGCCTTTTGCAAGAAGCTGCTTCATGCTTTCGCGCGAAGTCACGCCGTCAACCTCATCAATAAGAGAGATTTCAACGCCATGATAACCTGCATAGGTCTTGACAACATCAATAACAGCCTGATTGACTGTTGACGAAATTAACACATGGTTACGTTTGCGGGCATGAGCAACAGCCATCATCATAGCCTCGGCCGTTGCAGTCGTACCGTCATACATTGAAGCATTAGATACTTCCATGCCGGTTAAACGACACATCATAGACTGGTACTCGAATATGTATTGGAGTGTACCCTGAGAAATTTCGGGCTGATAGGGTGTATAGGCTGTCAGGAACTCAGAACGAGCAATAAGTGAACCTATTACGGCCGGAGCATAATGGTCATAGAAGCCATTACCGGCAAAACAAACAAGGTCGTCATTTTTCTTGCCAAGTTTGTTAAAGAAATCGCGCACCTCTTTTTCGCTCATTTCATCGGGCAAATTATAGTCGCGACGGAAAAGGAGCTGCTCGGGCACGTCGGCATAGAGATCGTCAAGAGAAGTAACGCCACATTTTTTGAGCATTACATCTATATCGGAATCGGTATGCGGGAAATAGCGATGAGACATAATAATTGATTTTTTTAAAAGAGCAGACGCAACCCATGTTATCTCATTTATGAGGAGTATTGGGATTGCGTCTGTTCAAAATTTTTGTTATGTATTTAAGGTATAACTAAGCGGTTAGCCGACGATTAATGTTCAGCTTCGCAAACTTTTGCATAAGCAGCCTCGTCGAGAAGGTTATCGAGTTCAGCGGGATCTGAAAGCTGGATTTTGATAATCCAATTGTTCATGGCATCTTCGTTTACCAAACGAGGATTGTCTGCGAGAGCCTCGTTAACTTCGATTACTTCGCCTGATGCAGGAGCAATGAGGTCAGATGCGGCTTTTACACTTTCGATAGCACCGAAATCTTCGCCGGCTTCAACTTCGTCGCCAACTTCGGGCATATCAACATAAACTACGTTGCCGAGTGCTTTTTGAGCATAGTCTGTGATTCCGACATAACCAACGTTGCCATCAACCTTGATATATTCGTGAGAGGGAGCGTAATAAATTTTCATTGTGTATATTATTTTATTGGTTTATATTATCAATTTATTGTTTGTAGCTTTTCTTGTAGAATTTTTTCTTGACAACCACAGCCGGGAATGTTTTGCGACGGATGCGTACTTTGACCGGGGTGTCAAGTTTGGCATAGTCAGCGTCAACAAGAGCCATAGCTATTGATTTGTCAACCGAGATTGCATGATAACCGGTTGTTACCTCACCGATTACTTCGTCATTTTCGTTCAATACCTCGTAGCCGTGACGTGGAATTGCTCGGTCTTGAAGTTCAATTCCGACAAGTTTACGTTTGGGACCCTCAGCCTTCTGCTTTACAATAGCATCCTTGCCGATAAAATCGTCTTTGTCAAGTTTGACAAACATAGACAGTCCGGCTTCAACCGGAGTGATGTCGTCAGAAAGTTCATCTCCATACAGCGGAAGTCCGACTTCAAAACGCAAGGTATCACGACAACCGAGACCACAAGGTTCAACCTTGCCTGAAGCGAGAAGTGCATTCCAGATTTCTACAGTCAAAGCGTGATCACAATAGATTTCAAAACCATCTTCGCCGGTATAACCTGTACGGCTGATGATTATCGGTTTACCTTTATAGGTCAATTCTTTAAATGTGTAGAACGCAAGGTCGGCACATTCGATTCCGAGAACTTCGGTAATGATTTTTTCAGCTTCGGGACCTTGGATAGCGAGTTCGCCCATCGAGTCAGAGAGATGGTTAATCTCAACATTGAAACCGGCACGATGAGAAAGAATCCAATCTACATCCTTATCGATGTTAGCCGCATTGATAACGAGGAAAAAGTGATTTTCGCCACGTTTGTAAACGAGCAAATCATCAACAACTCCACCGGTCGGATGAAGCATCATACCATAGAAACACTGACCGACAGGGGCTCCGGTTACATCGTTGGTAAAAATGTAGTTTACAAATTTTTCAGCATCGGGACCCTTGATATCAACTTCACCCATGTGAGAGACATCAAAAACACCGCAAGCGTTACGAACTGCGTTATGTTCTTCGACAATGCCACGATACTGAATCGGCATATCAAATCCACCAAACGGGCTCATCTGAGCGCCGAGGTCAACATGACATTGATGGAGGCATGTTTTTTTTATATCAGCCATGATATTAGCTATTGGTTAAAAGTTAGAAATATGGTTTATTTGGCTACAAATATACATATAAATAATTTGGAAACCAAAAAAAACATCACAAAATAAAAAAGGCTCGCTTTTGGCGAGCCGAAAGAGTCTTGATTAGACTTCGTGCAAAATTTACTTCGCAAAAGTACGACGTTCTTTGATACGTGCTTTTTTGCCGGTAAGACCGCGGAGATAGTAAAGTTTTGCGCGACGTACCTTACCATATTTGTTTACAACGATTGAGTCGATGAAAGGTGACTCGATAGGGAAGATACGTTCAACACCGATGTTATCGCTCATTTTGCGAACAGTGAAACGTTTTTTGTTTCCTTCGCCAACGATTTTGATAACTACACCGCGATACTGCTGGATACGTTCCTTGTTACCTTCTTTGATACGGTAAGCGACTGTAATAGTATCGCCGGGGTTGAATTCGGGGTGTTGTTTGCCGGTAGCAAAAGCCTCTTCGGCAACTTTAATTAAATCCATTTTTAATTGCAATTTAAAATGTTAACAATACTCGCAACATTTCACGGGCACCACACGTCCCGCCAGCGGTTACGAAATCGAGTGCAAAGTTACTGCTTTTAATGACAATGACAAAACTTTATATGTAGAGCCATCGCAAACTTTAACAAGTTTTAACTTTAAAACGACATATGAAATGCAATTCTAACACCACCGCGGTCAACTTCCCGACGGTTACGATAGGACAATCTCCAAACATAATCGAGCCTGATACATTTTAATATATTATCGAGACCGACACTCGCTTCCATGTATGGTTTCCAATTCATATCAACCGAATTGTCTGATTTAGGGAATTGATATAAGTCAAGATTATAATCAGGATTATTTCGATTGCTGAGATTACCTACAACACCTCTGAACGAAAAGACTTCACGCAGTTTAAGCTTCTTCACATATGGGATGTTGTTCAGTATCAAACCGTTTGCCCAATAGGTCAGGAACCACGTCAATTGAGTGTCATTGATAAACTCCATCGGATTCATCAAAGCGAAACTCTCACGCTGTATTGTAAAAGACGTATTGGCATTAGGGATGAGCAGGTTAATAAACGGCGATCGGCTCCAGACATGGCTACCTTTCACTTTGCCGTCAAGATAACCGAAAGCCGAGAACCAAAATCGTTTTTCAACCGAGAATTCGGTCTTATTTATAGTAAATGTGTTATTAAGAAACGAAGCGGGTGCGTATGTATGATTCAGTTCAAATATCGGGACATCACGATTAATCGAAACTCGATGAGATTTCGTTTGATAAACTTTCTCTCCGGGTGCAAATCTGAGTCCGAGCGTAATGCCGGTTTCCTGATAATGACTGAATGTTTGTCCATATCCATTTTTAAACTCAAGCCATTTTGTAGCTTCCTGACGTGTATGACTTAACTCTGCTGTGAAGGCAAAATTGGCATAGTTTTCAAGAGTGTATAGCAACTTTGTATCACGCTTATAGGTAACACGATTATCTTTCATACGCTTGAACGACAACACAAAGTTATCGGCATTTGTAAAAAGATAATGTTGTCCGATTTGGTTGAGATCGTAGGTATGCGAAAGTCTCAGCGAATGAATCGGGAACTCGCGCGCATGATTTTTCTTAGGCAAAAAAGAATACTCCAATTCGCCGCTATATTTAAACTTGTGGTCGCGACAACCGTAAGCTACATAACCGCGTCCGAACCAATGAGGAGACAAATTTGCGGTTGTTAAACCTCCGACTCTGAGTCGAAGTCCCTCAACTGAATTATAACTCATTAATGTATTTACCGGGCCGAAATCAAACTTGTTTTTATTTGGATTTCTGTTGGTCGCTACATATCCGGTCACTATAATTTTGAGGATCTTCTCAGACCAATAATATAGCGGCACCGACCTCATCTTGTCAACAAACGATCCTATGCGATTCTCATTATGCATTGCCGGCTCGAAGCCGGTCAGCTCCGCCCAATATGAATCATCGCGAACGTAAGCGCTGTCGGGGATAATCACCTGACGTGTATCGTCAAACACCTCAACATTGTCAGGTTGGTCAAAATTATGACTGTCATATCGTGTTGAACGTCGCGCATAAAGACCTTGTACACCGGGAAGAATCGACAACTCAAGCGTCATATCATCTCGTGTCTTCAAACGAGTTCCGTCGGGTGCACGGTCATAGTCCTGACGAATATACATGTGGTCAATAAAATTGACATTGCTCCCAGGGGGCAACCGCATCACAACCCGACGAACGAACATAGTCGTGTCACCTTCAGGCACATAAACCTGTCCGGTAAACCCAAACGTAGCCGTGTTATGAGGAGTAAATGACAGCTCGACACACCGTTCGCCATCAATATTGACCGTATCGGTCAGGAAAAACTTATAAACGTCGGGAGCGATACGCGACAACGGACTCACAAAACGATTGTGCAACAAGTTGATATCATTATCATACAGATCGATTTCACGAAAAAAATCTTCAACCATGGTCTGCACACTCTCCTGGTCGATAATATCATCAAGACCGATACGTTTTATGGCATCAACCGTCTCTTTTTCGCTCTCCGGTTCTCGTCTAAAATTGATTTCTGACGCTTTTTCTTTTAACGACAGAATCAGTACGGGTGTTCCTGAAACTTCACTCGTATCGACATGTTCACGCAAAAAACTAAATTTACCTTTAACTGGTCCGCGATCATAGTTTTCAACATTAAACTTATTGAGACCTAACGCAATACGCTCATATTTCTTATAATTGTAATTTTCGTGACGTACCTTTGGATTGGTCAAATCATTGCCGTTACGAATTTTACGTGCAAAATCGACTGCAGGATTATTCTTTTTTGAATATTTTGATCGTTTTTGTTTGAGTGTCACCTCTTTAAGTGTGACATTCTGAGGGTCAAGCGCGATTCTCAAAAACGGTTCGTCACGAGCAATGACAACACGCTTGGTATCATATCCCATAACCGAAAAACGGAGCGTCACCGAATCGTTTGCCATTGGAATATTCAGATTAGCAAACCCGTTTTCGTCACACTGAGTTCCAAGCCCTGTACCCTCAACAAAAACCGTAACATACGGCACCTTGTCACCGGTCGATGAGTCAACGACTTTGAGTCGTGTTCGACCGGATAGTGAAAACGCGATTAAAGACAGCAGGAGAGAGAATATAAATCGGTTCACAAAGGTTAGTTTTAGTCCTATAATTTGAATTTTGGAGTTATTGTTTGATAAACTCAGCCTCATCAATAATCTGACGTGCAATCGATTGAGTTAGTGACTCATTTCTGTGAACCTCACTGCGAGCCGCAGCTAATGCTTGGTCTGTATATTTTGATATGATATTGAGATACAGCCTCAAAGCAGCATATCGACTCATCGATGCCGGCGACTTTATCAAGTCATCGGCAAGAGCGGGTGCAAAATCAAGATGACGCACCAATCTGTGGCAAATTATATCCACTACCTCGGTTGCTTGAGCACCGGCAAGCCATTGATATGCTGTATCATAATCCATCTCTTCACGAGGATAAATCATCGGTGCCAGCATCAGGCTCTCGCGAGTGGTTGTGTTGTTGTGGAGCGTTTCAGCAATCTCGCGACTGGGGCCGACAGCCTCGGCAATCTCAGCCAACTGTGGGATTGTCAGACCAAATATTATAGAATAAGGAGCTCCCGCCTTACGCAACGCATCAGCAATAACGCCGTTGCGCATTGCAAAGAACTCACGTTTAATAAGCTGTATATTGTTATAATTCATTGCACGATTGAGGTCTTAAAGATTACAAAGTTACAAAAAACATCTCAATCATCCAAAAGTTACAAAATTCCTACCCTGCGAAACATATCGGCATAGTAAGTAGCCTTTTTATCCAGTGCCAACGGATAGGCTCGTGAGGTTGAAGGCATACGGAATATCTCAAGTCCGTCAGCCGATTTCACCATTTCTCCCATCTTGGGTAATGGTGTATCTGTCAGAGTTGCAATGACTCCGGCAGCTTTTTCTCCGGTAGTTGCTACGGCATGGCATTCAGGCATTTGTCCGAGTAAATCAAACAGAGGAACCGGCTCGATTATTTCAAGAAATTTATCTGACGCATTACCTTTTAGACGACACACCTTACGAGCCGTGTCGTTCAGTGCGATATGATGTTCAGTCATAAGTGCCTTGCATGCCTCCATATCAAAACGTTTGCCCGTTGAATCGCGCAAAGCATTCGGGTCATTCAGAAAAATCAGACCCATTACCTTCCAAAAATCGTTAGTCGGATTGGGGTAATAAAAGTCCATACTCCAACGATGAGAACCCGGCGGAAAAGTTCCCATAATCAATATGCGGGCTCCGTCGGGAATAAATGGCTCCCACGGATGCTGTTCGACAGGTAGAAATTCTTGATTTTCCATACATTAAAAACAAAAATACCGTCAGACAAGTTCATGAAAACCAATCTGACGGCATAAAGATTTTTCGTTACTTATCGAACAGCAATTACTTCGATTTCAACCAAAACTTTTTTTGGAAGCTCACGAACTGCAACAGCCGAACGAGCAGGGAACGGTTCGCTGAAGTTTTCAGCATAAACAGCGTTCATTGCGGCGAAATCGTTCATATCAGCAAGGAATACGGTTGTTTTTACAACATTGTCCATTGTCAAACCTGCTTCGTTAAGGATAGCCTTAACGTTTGCAAGTGACTGAGCGGTTTGAGCAGTGATGCCTTCAGGAATTTCACCGGTTGCCGGATTTACGGGAATTTGACCTGAGCAATAAACAAAAGCACCGGCATCAATAGCCTGGCTGTAAGGACCGATTGCGCCCGGAGCAGCAGTGGTTGCGATAGGTTTTTTCATAATTGTAACTGTTTTAATTGTTATTATATTCTTGAGTATTTTCAATATAATCAAGGTCGGCAATCTTTATATCGTTGTAATCAGCATATAAATTAGAACTTATGCGACCGATCAATTCTGACACATCTTTAAAGTTTTCGTCGAAGTTTTTAATAAAATCTTCATCGCCATATCCTCTCAATTTCTGCAGCATATAACCCACAGTCAAATTTTGAAGATCTACTGCCGGCACATAGCCAACCTGGTGGGTCTTGTCTTCGACTTCAACCTTAAGCGCCAGTTCGCAACAGCGAAGTTCTTCAATTATCTGTGTTACAAGTTTGATTGGAATACCATACGAGCGTGCAAAATCACCGGCATCGGGCGGAGTCTTGTGTTCTTTATAACGTTTACAGATAACGACCATCACCGCGAGCAGAATTTTACGGCGATAGTCAAACGATATGTTTGAGATTTCCTTTTTATATGAATATAAGACAAAATTTTCTGATGAAAAACAAAGCACGGCACCGGCAAGCGTAATCATCCAAACCAACTGCATCCATAACATGAGCAAGGGTAAAAACGCAAAGCTACCATAAATTGCATTGTATTTTGATACATAAATCTGACCCGAGACAAACAGCCATTGAAGAATCGTAAATGCCGTACCCGATAAAACTCCGGCAAGAAATGCCTTAGAAAATTTTACTCTGGCATTAGGCAACAGTTTGTAAACCCCGGCAAAGAACAGCCAAATCAATACCATACTGACCGAATCGACCAATGTTGAGATGAGTGGCGACATAGTGTCAATCGGAAGAACGACCTGCAACGCCGACGACATCAATACGTTGATACCGGTCGAGCAAATCATCAAAATAGGGAGTACAAATATAATCGCCAGATAATCGGTCAGCTGACGCCAGATAGAGCGACCCGACACATTCCATATTTTATTAAACGCTGCTTCGGCCGAGCTGACAAGCGAAAATAAAGTCCAAAGCAAAAAGAGGATACCAACTCCAATAAATATGCCTCCAGATGCTTCACTTAAATAAGAATCGACAAAACCGAAGCCACGCTGTAATGCCTCACGTTGAGCAGGGAAATAATCGATTAACGTTGCTGTCAACAAGTTATCAAAACCAAAGCCACGGCCAATTGCCAATATTAATGCCAACGCCGGGACAATCGCCAAAAGAGTGCGAAACGTCATTGCACAGGCAGTCGATTGAATATCCTTATCTAAAAAAGACTCAACCGACATATTAAGTGTCTTAACCAGTTTTTGTTTAAATCCGTTTTTATCATCGCTCCACACTCCGGTGACACAATATTCATATTGTTCACTAAACCATCCGATCAGACGGCTTAGCCAAGTGGAGCGTTGCTCTTTCGATTCTTTTTGATTCATAAAAACAAAATTTGAAACGTGGTTCTGACTTTTACCGTCACAAAGTTACAACTAAATTTTGGTTTAACAAAGAGTGGGGAAGCACTAAAAAATTTGCTCTCTATATTGTCGATATAGAATATGCTGAGTGTTGCCGGGTCGATCGGGGAACATTCGTTTAGGAGCTTCTTCCATAGTCACCCAATTTGCGTTATCAACTTCTGAGGATAATGTAAAGTCGGCTTTCTTAACATATCCAATAAATGCGTGCATAAGCTGTTCACGCTTATCAAACCAATGAGTTCCGGCATATTCAAGTTTGTCTATTTCAAGCCCAAGTTCTTCCTTTACTTCTCTGACAGCCGCCTGTTCGGCAGTTTCACCGGGAGTCATGAAACCGGCAACAAAAGTTTCAAAGTCATCTGAGATATAAGACTGGTGGAGCATAGCTATTTCATGATATTCATTTACTACCATAACTATTACGCAGCTTGCAAAAGTATCAAACCAATACTTTTGACATTCATTGCAATATGGAACCAAGCCATCATCTCCGGCTTGTTTATCAATCAACTTTAAGCCACACTCGGGGCAATACTTATAGTGCATAAAATTAAGAATATATAGTTAAAACTATTGAGCGTTCTCCACCATAATCACGGAACTCACAGAGATAGATACCTTGCCATGTTCCCATATTAAGACGATGATTTGTGATGGGGATAGTGAGCGACACACCCATTAGAGAAGATTTTGCATGTGCCGGCATATCATCATCGCCCTCCATTGTATGCTCATAATAAGGCTGACGTTCCGGTACCAGATGGTCAAGAATATTATCGAGGTCGGTTCTTACGTCAGGGTCTGCATTTTCGTTTATAGTCAAACCACACGACGTATGTTTCATAAAGACATTAAGTAATCCAGCCTCGGGCAACGGAGGTAAATGATTCATAACCTCTCCGGTTATCAAATGATAGCCACGCCTTTTGGCAGTAAGACAAAATTCAATCTGTTTTATCATATTTTCAATACTAAATAATGGCAAATTTACAATTTTTTGCCGTTATTTAGTCGGTAGATTAGATAAATTTTAGCTCGATTGATTAATCAACTACATCTTTAATTTAAATTATTTTTGATTAATGTAAAAATCTTTCGTAACTTTGAACGCAAATACTATTTTGTAAATAATTTTATAAACCAATCACCATAAAAACCCTATTTTATGAAGAAAACAATGTTCTGTTGCATGGTGGCATTGTCAGCTTTTGCTGCCGGCGCAACAACTCCGTTGTGGATGCGTGATATCCGTATCTCGCCCGACGGTTCTAAAATTGCCTTCACATACAAAGGCGATATCTATACCGTTCCGACCTCAGGTGGCACAGCTACACGCTTGACTACCCTCCCCTCTTACGAGCAGGAACCGGTTTGGTCACCTGACAGCAAATCAATCGCATTTGCGAGCGACCGCAATGGCAGCCATGACGTTTTCATTATGCCTGCAACCGGCGGTACTGCAACTCGTCTGACTTTCAACTCTTCTTCTGAAATTCCCCAGGCGTTCACTCCCGACGGCAAAAACGTACTCTACTCAGGTCACATCCAGGACCCCGCCTCTTCAATCCAGTTCCCCGCAGCCCGCATGACCGAACTTTATTCTGTTCCCGTTACCGGCGGTAAAAGCACTCTCGACAATGCAGCCGTAATTCTTCTTCCCTCTTTCAGCCCCGACGGCTCATGGATGGTTTATGAAGATTACAAAGGAATGGAAGATGTTTGGCGTAAGCACCACACCTCATCAGCCACCCACGACATCTGGCGCTACGACTCAAAAACCAAGAAATATGATAAAATCATCAGCCACGCCGGCGAAGACCGCAACCCTGTTGTTTCGCCCGACGGCAAGACTATCACTTTCTTGAGCGAACGTGACGGCAAGTCAATGAACATCTACACCGCTCCCGTTTCAAATCCGTCTGACATCAAACAGGTTACCGATTTCAAAACCCACCCTGTGCGATTCCTTTCTCAAGCCAAGAACGGAACTTACGCCTTTGGTTATGATGGAGAAATCTACACAATGGGAGCTGACAATAAACCAACCAAAGTTAATGTAAACATCACCATTGACGAAACTCCCGACATCGAACGTATCGCTGTCCGCCCCTCAGGAAGCGCAGCTATATCACCCGACGGCAAACAAATCGCATTCACTTCACGAGGTAATGTATTTGTCGCTTCAACTGACTACTCATCTCTGAAACAGATTACCGACACTCCCGAAGGCGAAAGCCACGTCAGCTGGTCGCCCGATGGCAAAACCCTTATCTATGAGTCAGAACGCGACGGTCACTGGAACCTCTACACCGCAACCGTTCCCAATGCAACTGATCCCAACTTCTCTAACGCGACTGTTATTGAAGAAAAAGCTCTCTTCAACCCCAAAGACGGAATCGAACGCAACTACGCTCAATACTCGCCCGACGGCAAGAGCCTCGCTTTCATGCAGGATCGTACCAAAATCATGATTATGGATCTTGCGACCAAGAAAGTACGCCAGCTCACCGACGGTTCAACCGTTACACGTCGAACAAGCGGTGTTTCTTTCGACTGGTCGCCCGACAGCAAGTGGATTCTCACAACTGTTGTTGACAACCACCACGATCCCTACTCTGACATCGCTATTATCAATGTAGCCGACGGCAAAATGATTAACCTTACCGAGTCTGGTTACACTTGTGGTGATCCTCGCTGGGCATTCGATGGCAATGCAATCACCTACACTACCGAACGCTACGGTATGCGCAGCCACGCATCCTGGGGTTCTCAAGACGACGTCATGATTGTATTCCTCAACCGCGAAGCCTTTGATAAATTTGAACTTAGCGAAGAAGATTATCAACTCATGAAAGAGGCTGAAAAAAACAGCAAGAAAGATTCTGCAGACTCATCCGATTCTAAAGACAAGAAAGCGGCTCCCGCTAAAAAAACAGCTGTAAAAGATATCGTAGTAGAACCCGAAGGTATCGCTCGCCGCACAGTTCGCCTGACTCCGTTCTCATCAGCTGTCGGTGACTACATCGTGACCAAAGACGGCGACAAACTCTACTACACAACCCGCGCTAATCCCGATGGCAAATATGACCTCTGGAGCATTGACTTGCGCAAAGGTACTCCCTCTCAGGTTAAGAAAGACATGGGTCGTAGCTTCATTGAAATGGACAAAGATGGCAAAATCTACTTCCTCGGTCAACGCTCTCAGCGCCTCGACCCAAAATCAGGCAAAACAACTCCTATCACAATGAACGGTACTCAGCTCATCAATCACGATGCTGAACGCAACTATATGTTTGACTATGTAAAAGTTCAGGAAGGCAAACGTTTCTACAACACCAATATGCACGGCGTTGACTGGGAGAAGATGACCGAGTCTTACCGCAAGTTCATGCCCCACATCAACAATAACTATGATTTCGCTGAAATGCTCAGTGAGCTTCTTGGCGAACTTAACGTATCACACACCGGCGGTCGCTACTCACCCGAACGCAACCCCGCTGTTGAACCTACGGCTTCTCTCGGTTTACTTTTTGATATGGCATACAATGGCAAAGGTCTCAAGATTGACGAAGTTGTTGCCGGTGGTCCGTTTGACAAAGCCGCTTCCAAAGTGAAAGCAGGTTGCATCATCGAAAAGATAAACGATGTCGAACTCACACCGACAACCGATGACAGCCAGCTTCTCAATGGTCTTGCCAACAAAAAAACTCTCATCTCAATCTATAACCCTGCCAACGGCGAACGTTGGGTTGAAACTGTTAAACCCATCACCGCGGCCAAGATGAATAACATCATGTATGACCGTTGGGTTGAGAGCCGTGCAGCCGAAGTTGACCGCCTCAGCAATGGTCGTCTCGGATATGTTCATATCAAATCAATGGGTGACGATTCTTTCCGTCCGATGTACTCTGACGTTCTCGGTAAATACAACGACCGAGAAGGCATCGTAATTGACATCCGTCATAACGGTGGCGGTCGTCTCCACGAAGACCTCGAAGTATTCTTCAGCGGTAAAAAATATCTCACTCAGGTTGTTCGCGGTCAAGAAACCTGCGACATGCCCTCTCGCCGTTGGAACAAACCGAGCATCATGGTTCAGAGCGAAGCATGCTACTCAAATGCTCACGGCAGCCCATGGGTTTATAAAACTACAGGCATCGGTAAACTCGTCGGAGCTCCCGTTCCCGGAACAATGACATCAGTCAACTGGGTAACAATGCAAGACCCGACAATGGTGTTCGGTATCCCCGTTGTAGGTTACCTCACTGCTGAAGGTAACTACCTCGAAAACACTCAGCTCGAACCCGATGTTCTCGTTCTCCCCAACCCGGCTGACGTCAACGCCGGCGTTGACCAACAGCTCAAAACAGCCGTTGAAACTCTCCTCAAAGATATTGATGCTCAAAAGAAGAAAAAATAAGCGACAATAGCTTAACATTATAAGGGAGGCGGTCAACCAAATTGGTTAACCGCCTCCCTTATTTTTTACCTGTCAAATTTAGTTATCCTCTTCTGACCGCAGGCATCACGATTGAGAATAGCAAGAATACATATCCGAGCGTTATACTACATAATAAAATGTAGTCGCTTGCCTGTATCACCGGACTGGTATAAAGACCGGTTAATTGCCATACCAACAAGACCGTCAAAACTATAAACGACAATATAAAACTGGCAATTTCCCATCCCGAGAATAATCGGCGACGACGTTCGGGGAGTCGATTCATTGTTTTGCGTACAAACCATTCATCTTTACGCTCTGCCGGCAGGTTTTCTTTTAAAAAGTCGGCAATCTTTTTATCGGTTAACTTATTGTTATTCATAATTATTATCTTTTATCGGTTCATCACATCTGCCATCTTTGCACGGGCGCGTGACAGATAGCTTTTCACTGTACCTTCAGGACAGCCGAGAATTTCAGCCACCTTCTTTACCGGCATATCTTCAATATAAAACAAAAGAACTATTGATTTTTCAGTATCGTTCAACGATGCCATACAATATTCCAGATCGATTTTTGCATCACTTGATGTCCCCGACTCTATATGCACTTCGGGAACGACCTCATCATCGACTGAGACTTCTTGATTACGACGCTTCCAATCGACAAACTCGTTGTAAGCGATGCGATAGAGCCACGTTTTGAATTTAGATATACCCTTGAAAGCCCTGATTGAAAGATATGCTTTCAAGAATGTATCCTGCGACAAATCGTCGGTCAAAGCCGCATCATTGCCAGTGAGATTGAGAAGGAAACGACGAAGTCCCCCCTCATACTCGACAACAAGCCTGCCAAATGCATCGCGGTCATCAGCCGCGACACATCTGGCAATCAGCTTTAACTCTTCAAAACGTGACAACATCGTCGTGTTTGAGCAATAGGTAAAAAGAGCTTACTTTTTGAGAGACAACAACTGTCCGATACCAATCAACAGGGGAATTACGCCCAACACAGCTAACGCCGGAGCCGCCCATACGCTGAAGACCAGAATCACACCGATTCCGATGGCGATATTTCTTTTACCTTTTTCAAAGTTTTGTGTTCTTTTATAAACCGGAGGAATTGGTTGAGATGTTGTTGATGATGTTCCTGTTAATGTCGATGCCGAATTTTCTATTTTACATTCAGGACTTGTTGCTCCCGGTTCGGGTTTAGGCGTGTTGTCATATATCATATCCATCATCCAACCTTTGTAAAACATACCACTATAAAACGACTCCGGGAGCTGATAATTATTTTCGATAGCCTTTGCTATGATTTCGTTACGTCCTTTTGCTCGGCGATAGAAAAAATATAATACCGCCAATATTGTCAAAAGAAGGAATAAGACGATGACAACGGTGATTACAACCCCCTGAAATGTCTGAATTCGGTCACGTTCCAAATAAAAGTAGTTTTTGTCGCTCGGCGATTTAACAGTAACGTTCAGTCCCTCAACCGTTACACTTATCGGGGCTGATTTATCCATTTTACTGACCGTTGCACGGACAGTGTCACCGGTAGCATTAACCGAGATAATGGTGTCGTTTACCGCCGACGACAATTTTGACAACTTTTCGTGAATATTTTCAGCGATATTGTCAGAAAAACTCGATTTGATTTCCTCGATAATTTTTTCGGTGTTAGGAACCGGAGGCATTGATGGAGCCGGGACACACGATGCTAACAATGCCACAAAAGTGGCGATAATTGGTAGTAATAATTTCTTTTGTTTCATATTGATCTGTTTTTATATATTCGTTTTTTTGATTGTTCTGATTCTTTGACGTACAACCGACGCCCGAGGTTGCAAAGATAATCAAAAAAGTTACATTTTAACAGTCTTTAAGACTGAAACAAAAAAATGCCACACCTTTCGGTATGACATTTTCAATTTAAAACTTATTATGTAATAGCCTATTGTTATTTGCTTGAGGGCTGAACGGGACGACCGTTTCCGCCACGGTTGCCACGAGGCATATTTTGCATATCGTGACGTTTACCATCTTTCTTCATGTCGTGACGGTTGCCATCGTGACGTGCCATCATCTTGTGATGACTTTTGTGTACAGCCACATTTTCAAGGAATGAAACATACTGTTCAGGGGTCAAGATTGCTTTTACCTTTGCAAGATATTCACGAGAGCGGTTGTCACGTTCCTGCATTTTTTGCTGACGCTGCTCTGCAGTCATCTGTTCCTTTTTCTCAGGACGCTGACCTTCAACTCTATCCGATTTCTTTTCTGATTTAAGTGCGGCAAGTTTCTGAGTTTGAGCTTCAGTAAGATTCAAGCCTTCAAAGGGGTTGTATTGTGCTTTCCCGAAATCCTTTCTATCCTTGCAATCTTTTTTCCCTTCTTTTTTACAACATTCTTTGTTTTCACATTTCTTATTTTCTACATTCTGGTTTTGAGCCATAGCCGAAAAACCGAGAACTGACAATACTGAAAGTGAGAGAGCTAAAATTGTTTTTTTCATCATAATATACTTAAATTTTAATTATTAGGTTGGTGTTACTTCTTAAAGGAGCCCTTTTAATCGGGTCACATTATAAAGACCCCCGAACTCAATTAAAGTTTATTTGGCGCCCCGAAATTTAACATATTTTGTTAACGCGTTAACATTTGACAGAAGTAAACGAGGGAAAATGTAGGGGTGCAGTTCACCTTTGGAACAAAAACAGGACATCACCATTATGGCAATGTCCTGTTTACAATGTTTTACTAAGTTTAGTCTATATACTTAATTTCTGTATTTGGATTAATATAACCACTTTCACGACCAGACGTTATACCATATAAATGACATCCCGTTTTTAAGTATAAGGTTTGGAGGGTTTCCATATCACAAGTCAAGTAAGTCAGCGCCGTATTTTTTGAGAGATCCAATGTTATTAGATTATTAGAAGAACATGTGATTCGTTGTAGCCTTGTATTATTTGATAAATCCAAAGATATTAATTTATTTCGATTACAGGTCAACTCGGTCAATGCTATACAGTCTGAAAGGTCTAACGTTTCCACCTGATTGTTCGAACAATATAACATTGTCAATGCAATACAGCCGGATAGATACAACGTTTCCAACTGATTATTTTCGCAAGATAACTTTGTCAATGCAATACAACCGGATAGATCCAATGTCTTCAAATGATTATCTCGGCAATGCAACTCCTTTAATGACATACAGTTAGATAGATTCAACAGCGTCAGAGAGTTGCAAGAGCAATTCAAATCAATCAGTTCAGTGTTCTTAGATAAATCTAATGTTGTCAATTCAGTTGAATAGAGCATTAATTTGGTTAATAATGTATTATTGGAGAGATCCAGTGTTGCCAACGGAGTGTCTCGACATTCAATTTCGTCCAGGGCAATGCAGTCACAGAGATCCAAGAATTTAAGTTGGTGATTATAATTGCAGATCAACTTAGTAAGTGCTGTACAATTGGATAGATTCAATGACATTAGTTGATGGTTATGTGTGCAATTTAACAAGGTAAGTGCCGAGCAGTTGGATAGATCCAAAGATTCCAATTGCAGATTGGCACCACACCATAATCGGGTTAGTGCTGAATTCTTAGAAAGATCCAATGTTGTAAACTGGTTACCATCACATTCCAAAGACGTTAGTGCTATGTTCTTAGATAAATCTAATGTTGTAAGTTCATTTGAAACGCAATTTAGTGAGGTAAGTGATATATTATTGGAAAGATCTAATCGAGTAAGCTTATTATCACGACAATTCAATTTTTCCAAATTTACAAAATATTGAATTCCTTCAAGTGAAATTATATTTTTATTACTAACTGAAATAATAGTGGCATTTAAGGCTTCTTCATTTGAAATGACTCCATCATTATTCCTGTCAAATTCACTTAAAACATAACTACGGAAATTAGGGTCGGGAAATGCTATTTTCATATCTGAGGGGATAGTGATGGTATTATTATTTGAACCTCTATCCTGATTTATCTCTATCGATGTAAAGACATTTCCTGTTTTATCTACTATCTGCACGTTTGCTGTACGTTCAACATCTTCATTCTTGCTGATTGACAGCGTGACAGTTTCCTGACGAATTGCTCTTGATTCCATTATACTGATCCAACTTTTGGCTTCCTCGGGTATCGAAATCGAGTATTCGGTATTTGTTTCTATATTAACATTCAGTGCACCACCGTCACTCGACACCTGATAAGTAGCCCCACTTGTCACCTGCAGATAGTCTCCTTCTGAAAAAGTAATACTGCTCATTACTGTTGTGTTGCCGTTTGAAGCGAGCATTATCACTTTATCATATTCATCGATAGTCTCGCCGGTAATAATTGTTATAGTTCCTTTTGCCGAGTTTCGGTTATTAAGTTTTGCCCTCACATTTCCCGATGACAAAATTTCCAGTTTAAGTCCGGCTGTTTTTCCTTCAACGACATATCCTATGGTATAAGTAGTGTTAGGATTTACCTCTGAAAGTTCATTTTTATCAAATGATATGGTTAATTCAGCCTGTCGTGGAAGTTCAAATTTTGTCCCGTCTGACAATGTGAATGTAACTTTGTCGGGTTTGGAAATATCAATATCTTTAAAAACGATATTTGTACTTTGACCGTTGGCAGTACCCTTCCCAAGATTCACCCATGTATCGCCACCGTCAAGAGATAGATGCCAGTTACTATCCTTGATCTGGAATTTAGGAGCGACTCCGTCTGACAAACCGTCGCATGGCGTTTTTTCCTTTTTGTCATCAAGAAGCCACTCCCCGTTGAGTGTCCAATAGTAGCGACCGTCGCTGTCCTGCTTGGTTCCTATAACAGGAGTGTTGCCGGCGATTCCATTCTGTCCGTCCTGACCGCTCTGCCCATCTTTACCATGATAAACCGAGATTGACGGACTTTTTGAAAAAGCAAACGAATAACCGACCTCTTTATCGCCCTCTACAAGCGGTGTAACAGAGGTAATAACGTCGTGGTCTTTCAAAGCATCAACCAAAGTTTGAATAGAAGAAACATTAGCATTAAGTTGCTTACACTGTTCTTCAAGCGATTTAACGCGGTTTTCAAGATTATCAACACGGTTGCTCAATGGTCCGTCGTCATATTTATCACAAGAGGACAACGATAATAGAGCAATCGCACAGAGAGAGAAAAATAAATTTTTCATTATATGTTTTAAAATAATTGGTTTCGGCGTCCAACTGATACCCTGACTGGACAAGTCTTAAACCAAAAACGCGGGTATCTTATCATTGCTCGTCCCATGTCTTGAGGCTCTGGCAAAGCCCATCACAGTAAGACAAGCAATGTGCAGAGCCCACGTATAGTATGTAAACATATACCGGTATTTATCATGCTTCTGAGCATGATCTTTCCGATTATATATAAACATATCCATGAACATCTACCATTGCATCTCCTTGACTGTGATTTTGAAACTGCCAGATTTCAATACGCCAAGAACAGAAACGCTGATAAACGTTTTGCTAAAATGTCAAGCCTTCCACCCACTTAGCCCTTCATTAAGCTCTGCGAGTAGAATATATTTGCAAAGATAGAAATAATTTTTGAAATTTTAGATATCAGGTAGATTTTTGGGGGAGTTCATCGTCGACGATGTATTGTTAACACGGTATGACCAAATGAAAGTGCCGGGAGAGAACATCCCCTTATCAAAATCAAACAAAAACGGGTGGCGAATTTCGCCACCCGTTCAATACTTATTCATTATTGTGTATTATTCAAATTCGATGAGAATCTGATCAGCATTAACGACTTCGTCAGGAGCTACAAATACACGTTTAACAGTACCCTCGATTTCAGAGTTAACATCATTTTCCATCTTCATTGCTTCATAAACCAAGATGAGCTGACCTTTCTTAACCTGATCGCCGGGTTTAACGTTGATTGAGATGATGCGACCGCCCATCATTGCTTTCTGTGTAGGACCGGTGATTGGTTCATCGGCGGCAGCGGGTGCAGCCTCAGCCTTTTCTTCAGTAGCGGGAGCCTCGGTTGCTTTCTTTGCATCAAACTCTTCCTGACGGCGGTTGCGGAGGAACTTAACTGCGACAGTTGGAAGAAGTTCAAGAAGAAGTTCTTCTTCACGGTTTGAAGCGAGTTTCACGCCACCGAGCTCGGGAACTTCGGGGTTCTCGGGACGTTTGTAGTTTGAAGTGTCATAGGGACGTTCGGTTGCATCACCGGTGATTTGACGACGGAATTCGGGGTCAACGGGAGCAGGAGTTTTACCATATTCACCCTTAACCAAAGAGATGAACTGATTAGATGTATTTGAGTAATCGGGGTTTCCTTTTTTGCGGTCGATTGCAAGGTTTACCGCCTGTGCACCAACAATCTGGCTGGTCGGAGTTACAAGGGGTACCAGACCTGCATCACGACGAACTTTAGGAATCAGGCGCATTGCGTCATCGAGAAGTTCGCTTGCGTTGAGAGCCTTGAGCTGAGCGACCATGTTTGAATACATACCGCCGGGGACCTCAGCTTCTTTAACGAGAAGGTTGGGTTTGGGGAAGCCGAAATAGTCTTCAATTGCATGGCATGCATCGAGAAGAGCCTCTTCGTCAAGATTTCTGGCGGCTGCGATTGCAGTGTCAAAGAGAGCGTCAACTTCAGCAGGAAGTGTATCGGTGAGAGGATTGAAGTGTTTGGGGAATTTGTCTTTGTTAAGGTCAAATTCGGCAAGGTCGCGACGGGTTTGTTCCAATTCGGCACGGATTTTACCGACAGCCTCCATGTTACATTCAACCTCGATACCGAGTTTTTTACAGAATATATATATGAGTTCGATAGCCGGAGCGGCCGAGCCACCGCCAAACCACCAGATGTTGGTATCGAGGATGTCAACACCGTTGATGATTGCCATCAAAGAAGATGCCAAACCATAGCCGGGGGTACAGTGAGTGTGGAAATCAACAGGGACTTTAACATTTGCTTTAAGTTTACCGATGATTGAAGCGGCACGGAGCGGATTTACCAAGCCTGCCATATCTTTGAGAGTAATGATTTTTGCGCCGAGACGTTCCATTTCAACAGCCTTGTTCACAAAATATTCATCGGTGAAAATCTTTTTAGGAGCTTCAGCTTTTTTACCAAAGAGACGAGCAAAGAATCCGGGCTTTTCAGCGGGAGCCTCATCCTTGGGGTCAACTGTGTAGCAGACAGCACCGTCAGCGATACCGCCGAGAGCGTTAATCATCTTGATTGACTCCTTAACATTATCTATATCGTTGAGCGCATCAAAAATACGCATAACGTTCAAACCGTTAGCAATAGCTTCTTTATAGAAACCTTCGAGCACATAGTCGGGATAAGGAACATAACCGAAAAGGTTACGACCACGAGACAATGCTGAAAGAAGCGATTTGCCTTTCATTGCCTTTGAGACAGTGCGCAGACGATTCCATGGTGATTCATCAAGGTAGCGCATAACAGAGTCGGGAACGGCACCGCCCCAAACTTCCATAATATAAAATCCTGCATTCTCATACAATGGTAACAGACGGTCAATGTTAGCCTGTTTCATACGAGTTGCAAAAAGCGACTGTTGTCCGTCGCGAAGAGTTAGATCTCTGATCTGCAATTTTCTTGTTGACATAATTGTTAGATTAGGTTTTAAACCCGACCTGAATCGGGAGCAATTATTATAAGAAGGTTAACTGCACAAAAATAGATATATTTTTTTTATTAAAGAAATTTTTCAGTATTTTTTTTATCACTCAAACTTAAAATTTTATTTAGTCGGTAGCTTGGATAGCATAACTAAAGCCTCAAATTACCCTTCTGAAACGTTAAAAATTGTGTTTTAACAATTAAATTAGAGTCATTTTGCAAAAAAAGAACAAAAAATGTTGGTCAGTTTTATTTTTTGTTGTACCTTTGCGCTGTTTTTGAAGCTCAAATTATTGTTTTATTATTTAATTATTACAAGAAAATGAAAAAATTAGTTTTATCTTTCGCTGTAATCGCAGGTATGGCTCTCTACGCTTGTGGTTCTTCTGACAAAGCAGCTGAAGCTACTGACACTGTTGCAGCTGAAGCTACTGAAGTAGTAGAAGAAGCAGTTGCTGTTGATTCTATTGCACCCGATTCAGTAGTAGTTGAAGCTGCTGAAGTTGTAGCTGAATAATTTAGCACAACCAAATTAAACAGCACACATAAAAAAACCGTCCGTCTAAACGGATGGTTTTTTTATTGCTTTTTTTTAATCTCCTCATTATTGTAATGAAACTTCAATCAATTATAACCGCATTTCTTCTCACTGTCCCAGCCCTACTCCCGGCAAAAGAAACCGTTAGCCTCGTTCCCGAGGTTCATGGTGTCGTCAGAACACGCCTCGAAGTCGAAACCGACGGATGGGTCAACCGTTTTCAGGTCAGAAATGCCCGACTCAATGTTGCCGGTCATGTTGCTCCGACAATCAGCTATTTCGTGCAGATTGATGCATCTGACTGTGGCAAAATGAAATTCCTCGATGCGTGGGGACGATTTGATATCACAAAAGCCGTATATATTCAAGGTGGACAGTTCCGTCAGCCGTTCGGTGTGGACAATTTCCGTTTGCCCGGCGGATATTACTTTCCCAACCGATCATTTCTTGGCAAAATAATAAACAACTATCGTGGTGTCGGTGTAAAAGCCGGATGGATGCCTGACCAAAGCAAACTTCCACTCGACATTCAGGCAGGCTTCTTCAACCAATCAGCCATCGGCGACCATAACGTTTGGGCTAAGACAATGGCATTTGCCGGCAAAGTGACATGGAAGCCCGGCAACATGATGTTTTCAACCGGCTACCAAACAATGAAACGGACAACCCACATGCAATATTTCGATGCCACAATCGGATGGGGTAACCGCGGATGGTATGCCGAAGCCGAATATATGGGCGTTATTTACAGTCGAGATGGTATCCCTACCTGTCACACATGGAACTCATTTGTGGTCAAAAACTTCAATGTCAACTGGGGTATCTTTAAGAAAACCGCTTTAATGGCACGATATGACGGAATGACAAATTACAGCAATGGCTCGCTTAACCAAGACGGATTGCTGACCGTCACCGAACCGCGTCGCCAGCGAGCGACATTCGGCGGTCAAATTACCTACACATATAAAAAAGTGCATGCCGACCTTCAGCTCAACTATGAAAAATTTTTCTATCCATCAAACGTTGAAGCCGTTGTCGGGAACCGTGACAAAATCGTTGCCGAGCTTATAATAAAATTTTAACCAGCAGATATAAAGCAAAAAATCCTGCTCGATTGAGCAGGATTTTTTTATTCTTGTTTTGAAAACTCATCTTTTCCGACGCCACACAGAGGGCAAACCCAATCATCGGGGAGATCTTCAAACGCTGTTCCGGGTGCAATACCGTTATCGGGGTCTCCTACTTCGGGGTCATAAACCCACTGACAAACGTCACATACATATTTTTCC
>JAIDRE010000035.1 GCA_029061925.1 Muribaculaceae bacterium
TACAGGCTTTGGCACTCCCCGCGAAACCGAATTTATCAACGAAAATTTTGCAGGGTGCATCAACATCTCAATCGACTTTGCCGTCATCGAGAAAGCCAACAACGTGTTTGTCGAGCCCGTTTCTTTTGGATGGAGCGACCTCGGCACATGGAGCTCTCTGCGCGATAACTCAGCTAAAGACAAAGACGGCAACGTGACCCGCAACTGCAATGTCATGACTTTAAACTCAACCGGCAATATCTTTGCAATCAAAAACGACAAACTCGTTGTTGTTGACGGGCTCAAAGACTACATCGTTGCCGACACCGGCGACGTGCTTTTAGTTTGCCCATTGAGCGAAGAACAGAAACTTCGTCAGGTTGTCAATGACGTTAAAATGCTTTATGGCGAAAAATATCTTTAATGGAAGAACAAGATTTTGACATAAGGTCTCGCAGCGCTGAACGTGAGGGCGACTTTGAGCGTGCGCTCCGCCCCTCGCAGTTTGATGCGTTTGCCGGACAAGACAAAATTGTTTCAAATCTAAAAATCTTTGTCGAAGCGGCTCGCCGACGTGGCGAACCGCTCGACCACCTTTTGCTCTACGGACCTCCCGGACTTGGCAAAACCACCCTTTCGGGTATCATCGCCAATGAGCTCGGTGTCGGTTTCAAGGTGACATCGGGTCCGGTACTCGACAAACCGGGCGACCTTGCCGGGATTCTGACATCACTCGAGCCCAACGATGTGCTTTTCATTGATGAGATCCATCGCCTGAGCCCTGTTGTTGAGGAATATCTCTACTCGGCGATGGAAGACTTCCGCATCGACATCACGATTGACAAAGGTCCGGGTGCACGTTCGGTACAGCTCTCATTGAATCCTTTTACGCTCGTGGGCGCCACCACCCGAAGTGGCTTGCTGACAGCTCCATTACGCGCCCGTTTCGGCATCAACTGTCATCTCGAATATTACGATCACCCGGTGCTTGAACGCATCATTTTGAGGTCGGCTCGACTTCTCAATGTCGAATGTCAACCCTCTGCAGCTCACGAAATTGCATTGCGAAGCCGCGGTACGCCCCGTATTGCCAACGCTCTTTTGCGCCGTGTACGCGACTTTGCCGAAATCATCGGTAATGGCGTAATTAACACCGACATAGCACGTTCGTCACTCGAAGCCCTCAACATCGACCGCTATGGTCTCGACCAGGTCGATAACAAAATTTTGATGACTATAATCACCAAATTTAACGGTGGACCGGTCGGACTGAACACTATCGCAACCGCGCTGGGCGAAGACCCCGGAACAGTTGAAGATGTTTACGAGCCATACCTCATCAAGGAAGGTTTTATCAAACGAACGCCACGCGGACGCGAAGTTACCGATCTTGCCTACAAGCATCTCGGCCAGCAACGCCCAACGGGTGGATTATTTGAAGACTGAAAACCCAATCACATTTTATAAGCTCCACAAACCAATCAAATCACAGTGGCAGGAATAAAAAGTTTAGCTAAAGACACAGCCATATATGGCATGAGCAGCATCATCGGAAGATTTCTCAACTGGTGCCTTGTGCCGATGTACACCACGTTGTTTGACAGCACCGAATATGGTATTGTCACATATATTTATTCTATTACGGCGCTACTTCTTATTATTCTTACCTATGGAATGGAAACCGGATTTTTCCGTTTTGCCAACCATGAAGACTATGAGAATCCCGGGATGGTCTATTCAACGTCAATGACCTCATTAGGAGTTACATCGACAATTTTTATTGTGTTGACATGTATGTTCTGTGTGCCGCTGTCCAACATTGCCGAGTGTCCGGGTCATCCGTCCTACATCTGGATGATGGCTATAGCCGTCGGTGTCGATGCTTACACAGCGATTCCGTTTTCATATCTCCGTTTCAAAAAGAAACCTGTTCGTTTTGCAACTCTAAAGCTAATAAACATAGGGCTGAACATCGGTTTGAACCTGTTTTTCCTCATACTTTGCCCGTGGATCAACAAGGTTTCACCAGGGTCGATCGATATGTTTTACAATCCCGACTATGGCATCGGCTACATATTCCTATCCAACATGATCAGCTCGTTGGCAACCCTTCTGATGCTCTATCCCGAGATTTCAAGCGAGACCTGGGAATTTAACGGCAAACTGCTCAAACGCATGCTTCGTTATTCGTTCCCGCTCCTTATCCTCGGAATTGCCGGCGTTATGAATCAGTCGATTGACAAAATCATCTATCCTTGGCTTGTGACCGACCACGCTCAAGCGATGGCCGACCTTGGTATTTATGGAGCCAACTATAAGATTGCCATTGTGATGGTAATGTTTATCCAGGCATTTCGTTTTGCATACGAACCATTCATTTTTGCTCAAAATAAAGAGGCTGACGGGTCGCGCAAAACCGAGGCATACAGTCAGGCGATGACATTTTTTATAATATTCGCGCTCTTCATTTTCATGGGCGTGATGTTCTATATCGACATTCTGAAATATTTCATTTCTCCGGCATATTTCTCCGGTTTGAAAGTAGTTCCGATTATTATGATTGCCGAACTCTTTTTCGGTATCTTCTTCAACCTTTCGGTTTGGTACAAGCTGACCGATAAAACAATCTGGGGAACATGGTTTTCGCTTGGCGGACTTGCCGTAACCCTTATTTTGAACATTGTTCTTGTTCCGCGAATGGGATATATGGGATGTGCCTGGGCGGCATTTTTCTGCTATGCGTCAATGATGGTGGCTTCTTATTTTACCGGACGTAAACGTTTTCCGATTCCTTATCAGGTCGGCCGAATCGCATCATACGTTGTCATCGCAGCCGTCTTGTATGGGCTCGGATACATCACCACAACACCCTCGCCGATAATCAACTACGGAGTTCGCGCAGTTCTGCTTGGTATATATATCGCTATCGTATTGCGTCGCGAACAGATACCCCTTCTTCATAAAACTTCACAACCCAAAATACAATGACAAACCGTCCTATAAAAGCTGTTTTCATCAACCACAGTGACATTCACGGCGGAGCAGCTGTCGTCACCTACCGACTTATGCATGCACTCCGCAAAGAAGGCGTTGATGCGTCGATGATTGTCATGACTAAATATACCAATGACCCAAACATTTATGTCCCGTCCTCACGCCTGATGCGCGGCTGGAGTTTTTTGATTGAGCGATGGGATATTTTCCGCCATAACGGATTTGTGCGTGACAGCCTTTTTAAAGTTTCGACCGCGTCAACTGGTATAGGAATAACCAAACTCAAGCTTGTCAAAGAGGCTGATGTGATTATCCTTTCGTGGATTAATCAAGGTTTGATGTCGCTCAATGACATCAAGCAACTTCAAAAAATGGGTAAAAAAATCATCTGGATAATGCACGACATGTGGTGCTTCACCGGCATATGTCATCACTCTCTCGACTGCCGTAATTATACCCTGCGTTGTGGCAACTGCCGATTTCTCGGACTTGACCGTGCGCCAAACGATTTATCCAACAAAATTTGGGAACGCAAGCGTAAAATTTATGAAAACTCGGGGATTGTATTTGTATCTGTAAGCAACTGGCTTAAAGACCGCGCGTTAGAAAGCTTATTGCTAAAAAAACAACGCATTGAGGTCATACCTAATGCCTTCCCGGTCGAAACTTTTAAAATCGAGGTCGAGGAAAGCGTCAAACCTTTTGGCATGACCAAAGACAAACGATATATCCTCGTCGGTGCAGCCCGTCTTGACGACCCTATCAAGGGTCTCCCCTTTGCTATCGAAGCTTTTAACATTATCTTTGACGAGCATCCGGCAATCGCCAACTCATGTGAAGTTATATTTTTCGGCGAACTCAAAGACCCATCAGCAATCGACAACATGCGTTTTCCCCATCGTCATGTCGGCTTAATCAGAGACGGGAATGTGCTGAGCAACATGTATGCTTCCGGTTCAGTTGTAGTGTCATCATCACTGTTTGAGACCCTTCCAGGAACACTCATTGAAGGACAGGCAGCCGGCTGTATTCCCGTGACTTTTGGTCGTGGCGGTCAACGCGACATCGTCCAACACCTCCAAAACGGATATATTGCCGAATACAAAAATCCTCGTTCGCTTGCCGAAGGTATCATCTGGGCACTCAGTCGTCCGGTTTCCCGTGAATCGCTCCACAATCATGTTGACAAACATTTCTCGGCTAAAATTATTGCACGCCGCTTTATGCGTTTATTCTATGAACTTACAGGCATTGGCATGACCGATTAATCCTATCAATTATGAAACGTGTATTATTCATCCTCACAATCTTAACAGCTTTGACAGCAGTTGCCGAGCGCAAAATGTCAATCGAAAAAAAAGCTGTCAGATTTTACAATCAACAAGAGTGGGCAAGCGCGTCGGCTATGTTCGATTTGTTAATTGAAAAGGATGATGCGACTGCTTCTGATTTTGCCTATGCAATCGTTTCGGCAGAGATGCAAAGTGACTCGGTCTCAGCAATGTCAATCACTGAAAAGTCAATCTCTCACGAAATCGCAATCGACTCTACATTCCACTACGTTCGCCAGCTCAGTTTTGCACAAGGGATGACCGCTCTTTATGAGAACTATCTACTTCAGGTAAAGCGACATATCCCCTGGATGAGACGTGTAGCCGACAACTATCTGATGGATTATTATACGTTCCGAAACAATGGCCCGATGATGATAAGCTACAGCGAATTGATGCTGAAAGGATTGCCCAACGATGTGCGTTTCTTGTCAACCCTCGCCCGTGGCTATCTCATTGAAAACCAAACCGACAAGGCTATTGATATATATCATCAAATTTTGTCTGTTGACCCGAGTAACTATAAGGTGATGTTGATTCTCGGCAACTATTACCATGACCTTTACCATGCAAATCCCGATAAAATGGAATATAAGAACGAAGCAATCAAATATCTGACCGATGCATCGGCAATACAAGCCACGCCCTACGTTCAAAATCTATTACGCTCGCTTGAGGATAAGCCCTCAAAAAAATGATCAAGAAAGTTGTCATAGCAATCGACTCATTCAAAGGGTCTGTATCCTCGCTCGAAGCCGGGAATCAAGCGGCTAAAGCCATTCGAGATGTCGTACCCGATTGCGATGTAACGGTTCTTGAAGTAGCCGACGGTGGCGAAGGAACAGCCCGGGCTTTGGTTAATGCGACCAACGGAAAGATGGTTGCAGTTGACACGGTAAATCCGCTCGGCGAGCCGATCAAAGCCGAAATCGGGCTCAGCCGTGACTGCAAAACCGCTTATATCGACACTGCCTCGGCTGCCGGAATAACTCTCATTCCACGCGATAAACTAAATCCGATGAAAACTTCAACCTATGGAGTTGGCAAGTTGATAAAACATGCCATATCAATCGGTTGCAACAAAATCATCATCGGAGCCGGAGGTTCGGCAACCGTTGATGGTGGTATTGGTCTGCTTCAAGCCCTTGGATATCGCTTTTTAGACCATGACTGTCAAAATATTGCGCCAAACGAAGGCTCGCTCAATTCTATCCGCTCAATAGATGCGTCAAATGCTATTGATCTGTCTAATATTGAGATAATTGTAGCCTCTGATGTTGATAATCTTCTTTGTGGCGACAAAGGTGCGGCTCATGTTTTCGGTCCTCAAAAAGGAGCGACACCCCAAATGGTTGACCAACTCGACGCCGGACTATTAAACCTGTCAAAAGTAGCCGACCAAGCCGGATTTAAAGGGATGGCAGAAGTTCGTGGCGGTGGTGCGGCAGGAGGACTAAGTGCAGCCCTCGCTGTCTTTGCCAATGCCAAAATTCAATCAGGAATTGAAACCATACTCGACATCGTAAACTTCGATGCCATAGCATCCAACGCCGACCTTGTCATCACCGGCGAAGGCAAAATCGACAACCAAACCCTTGGTGGCAAAGCCCCCTATGGCATCGCCATGCGCGCCCACAAAGCCGGTGTTCCTCGTGTCACAGCCATTTGTGGCACAATCGACCCAACCTTCAACCTCACCGCCTCCCCCTTCACCGCCGTCTTCCCAATCATCTCCGGTCCGTGCTCCCTCTCCGACGCCCTCCAACCTGCCACCACCCACCAAAACATCTACCGCACAGTCAGCTCAATCATCTCATTAATTTGACAACCCTTATCAAGCCCTCAAATACTTGCGTAATCTGATGATTATTACTAACTTTGCAAAATAAAATAGCATTACTAACGCAACAAATAATAGTAAAACTAACACATCAAACAATAGTAAAACTCACAGCAAATAACATTGCGTTAGAAATACAACATTTACGGAATTAAAGACTTTCCAAGCTTGGTTCGAGTCCTGTTCTGGGCACAGATAAAGCGAAATAACTCATTGAAAATTCAATAGTTATCTCGCTAATTTTATATCCAACTGGCAAATTACTGGCAAAATTCAAATATTGCCTTCGGCGAGCTAAAGGTTCCGCGTAACTTTTGCCTGCAAATACGCACAGACGGCATTAAAGAGTAATTCCATTATCCCAGTCCGTGAGTCTCACTCACAAACTGCAACACTGCATCTCTAATTTTGTACGGAGCCTCAAATCTGAACCCGTGAGTATCACTCACGAGTTGCATACCCTCTCCTGCCCCAGGTTACGCTTAAGCCAACGCCAATAATTACCGGCTTTTGTATAATCAGGCTCGTCATTGATAGCTCGCACCACGTCAGTAGCCGAGAACCACCAACAGTTGTCATCCCAGACCGCTCTTACCTCGCGATCATTGAAAAAACGTATTGACTTCTTGCTCATATATGGCATTTAGATTTATTAAAGGCTGATACTACAATACGGCCTCCCAGTTTAGAAGTGTCTCGCTAATGTCATCGGCAACCCAATCAAAACTTTGTGTATGAAGTTCCTCATACCTTTTTTCCAGCCTGTTTTGGATTAAGCCTTGTTTGCTCAAACGGTTGTGCATCTCCTTACCGGAGATACCCAGTTTACGTGCACCGCTCTCAATCGCCATTACAGCGAAATGAATCCTGCGGTATATATCATTGTTTATATCCATATTAAACTATACTTAGTTTATTATATCAATGCCTCTAGTGCGTCCTAATTTAGCGATCTTGAAAAAAATATCAGTTTCTTACTCCTTAAATTTTAAATTGTAGAATCCGTAACACGAATATTTTATAAAAGAATTTTTTCGGAGAAATTTTGACAAACTAAGCAGGGAGAGTTGGTATCGTTTTGCTTTTTATATCAAATATTGGAGTATTCGGTGCTACAATGATTCGAGACATAATAGAATCTCTCTGATTGTCTTGTATTTTTGCCATGTCGCAGAGTTTGGCTTTCCAACTACGTTGATACCGTCCTAACTTTCGAGGTGCTAAATTTGAAGCATGTTCATCATAAACGAATAAAATTACTGTAGCGCCATTTAATAACCGCTCTCCAACTAATTTCCACCAGAGACTATCAGTTTTGCCCAACGAAAGACCATATATGCATATTAATCTTGCTTCTTTAATCGCTTCTCTAGCCTTCCTATCAATCAAATGACCTAAAGCAGAATTAATTTTGGGTTTAACTAGATATTCAATCACGTCAAGATTAGACCTTAACTCCTCGTTACTAATTTGACTTGAATCATTGACCCCCAGTAAAGGACTCTCCGAAAGTCCATGAACATGAAACACATTTTCTAACTGCGTCTTAAAGTTTTTATGATAAGTTGCAAATCCAAGTTCAAGAGGCTGTCCCTTAAAGTTCAATATTTTTTCAATAGTTGTTGTATAGTTAAAATTAACAATTGAGATTCGATGTGTATTGATACTAATGCTATTATAAATGGAGTTTATTATATTTCGCTCGGCAGGCGTGAGAAACATTTGTGGGGAAGAAATATTCTTTTTCAAGAGTCCAGAATCAATCCCTTTCGGCAGTGGTGAACATTCTATAGAATGTATATACTTCTGCATTTCGTCATTTATATTATCATAAACCTCCTCCAATTCTTCATAAGTCCTAAATTCTACGGTGTATAAACCCATAGCCTCCTCTAAGTCGGACCAAAATTTCGTTTTAGAACTCATACACTTTTTTAGATGATCTTTCAGCTTAGATATATTTTCTGTATCCTGAACTCTGTCTAGTCCAAGATAATACTTGTAAAAGTCAGGATATTTAGTTGGCAAACCAAGGTTTACGTCAAAACCATTTCCAATTAGGTATACTGTCTGCATCTGCTTATAGTGAAAATATGTTAGTTATAGCTCATCAAGTAATTGGATAAGAGTTCTCAAGGTGATTGCACCGTCAACGTCTTTGCTTTGAAATACCATAAAGTATTTGAACTTGTCGCCGGCAAGGTCAGCCCACTTGTTGCCGAGCCATCTCTTTTCTTCGCTTTCGGGATTGTCAAGATGGTCACCCTTAGTCTCTATCAGTAGCGTAACACCTGACTTCATCCTCACAATAAAGTCGGGGTAATGATTTATGAAACCATTAATGCCAAATTCATTCCTGTCACGGTTACGATGCCAGAAAAGAACGTTAGGATGCTCTGCAATGGCAGCAATAGCGTCATACTCAAAGCCATTTACATTTTCCTCGGCTGCATAGAGTCCTTTATCAATGCCAACCAATTCGTCACGGAGCGTAATTTTATCAAAGAAAGAATAGTGACCTTTCAGCTTGATCTTACCAGTAGTCAGCCATTTGCTGAATGTCTTCCGCCTATGTTCTTTCAGTAGCAATTCTATCTTATCCCTTATCGCATCACGGGTGAGATAAATATTATCAATCATATTTTCTATCTGGTCTGCATCCAGACGGTCGATAGCTCGTTTGACATAACTACGGATTTCCGGCTCGGGAACAGCATCAAGTTTTATCATTCCGGCAATCTGACTGATGAGAACAGCCTTTCTTGTCGAGGCTGTTTTATCTACATATTGAGTGCGTATAAAATTTGTGAGGCTTTGATTGTTCTTACGAACTGCATCGCCGGAATTTGCCACATCAATAGTAATACCATCTGGTCGAACGATGGTGAAATCAATATCAGCATCTTTAGTTGACAAATCGAATCCTTCCGACAACATAGATTTGTCGAGTTGAATCCACTCTTTGTCTCCATAGAATACCGACTGTGATGTTTTTATAAAGAAGATTGGCAGACTCATATTGATTGCTACTTCTCTAAATTGCTCGTTTATCGGATAATACATTTCCTGGGGAGTTATATGTGCAAGAGGGTCTATATCACCCTTGTCGCTTTGTTGTTCAATGATTTGGGTATATTCATCGCTCATTTGCATAGCCTGCTGCTGAAGCTGTTGAATATCACTTGCCACATTCTCCGTTATAAGTTCGGTTTTGAACTCCTCAACGTCGTTTATGTCGAGTTCAAACTCATCATCATCTTCGCCTTCTTCGTCCTCAAAATCTGGTTGAATCGGGAACAAAGGGTTTGATGTTGGCAGAGGTTGCAGAGTCTGATTTTCAATCGTCTCAGGCGTAACATCACGGAAATCCTTACGGCTGAAACCTACTTTCTGCAATGAACGGATAATTCCATCAATGGTATTGCGGAAATCATTGCTTGAGGTGAATACATAGGAAAGATTCAACAGACTGATGCCGTGTTGAGTGGTATAAGGCTGGCGGAGGATGCGACCCAAAATTTGCTCCACATCTACCTTACTTGTTTTATTGGCAAGCGTGGCGAGAATATAAGCAAACGGACAATCCCAGCCCTCTTTAAGAGCATTGACTGTAATGATATACCGTACTTCGCAGTCACGACTCATAAGGTCGACACCTTTCAGCTCGTCCTTATTCGCAGTCTTTATCTTGATTTGATTTTCAGGAATACCTACATCAATCAGCTGCTGTTTAATCTTATCGAATGTAACGTTGTCCTCGTCTGTTTTAGGCTGAGCCTGAAACAAGACAATCGGACGGATATACCTTCCTCCGTTTGCCTCATTCTCCTTAGCCAACTTTTCAAGACTGTTACGCATTCTGATAGCTGCACTGAGCACATCACGCGGAGAGTTACGGTTTTCCACGATTACAGGTAGTTTCACCATATTCTCCTTCTTCAACTGCATCGCATCCACAAACGATACGATGTTACTCTTATCCCTCGGAGTGGCTGTCAGTTCAAGGATGAAACGCGGATTGAGGTTTGCCAACATTTCGTCACGCAGATTGGTGCGGAAGTTATGGCTTTCATCCACAATCACCACCGGGTTTTGCTGAGCTATTACCTGAATTAATGCCGTAGGATCTGTTCCGGCAATTAGTTTTTCGGGATGGGGGTAATGCTTAGATTGCTCAAAGAAATTCTCGTTCTCGCGGTAGGCTTTCGGTTTATTCTGCTCTGACGATACATCTTTCTTAGCCTTTACTGTCTCCACAAACGATTGTGCGCTCAATACGAGAATCACCAGTTCAGACTGCAACTGCTCCGGCTTCAATCCATTGCCTTGAAGTGCGGTCTCCTTATCCACAACTGTAACCTTGTGGTTAAAGAGTGAGTCAATAGCCTGACGGTATGGATGTGCGGGATTCTGCAATTTTTCGAGAGTCTGTTTCAGGATAGTATCACTGGGCACAAACCACGCCACAACTTTCGGGAAATCACCAATCTGCAAAGACTGGAAGATTCTTCCGATTGCATTGCAGGCAATGAATGTCTTGCCGCCAGCGGTGGGTACTTTCAACGTAACACGCGGAACATTCCTTACCGTATTTGAATATGGACGCAAATAGTTGCTGTCTATTCTATGAAAAGACACACCGCGACATTCCTCCCAATACCTACGGAAAGCTTCTGTGAGCGAATTGCTCGCGTTAAGGACGTGGATATAGTCGTCCAAGTCTCTGAGCGTCTGATGTTGATAATTTTTCAGTTCCATAGGTCAGAATCGGTTTATATCGCGTGGAATCTTTTTGAAAGTAATGTTCATCTTAGCCAACTGTTCAGGGCTGATGGTGCAGATGTCGGCATAAATCACATGGTAGTCAGCCTTTACGGGGACTATATTCAGCGTTTCGGGGCTGAGAGTTGTGAGTTCTTTAGGCTTGTAGTAGAAGAAATATCCAGTGCCGTCTTTGTAGTCGAGGAGATAGGGATAATCTTCACTCTGAGGCCGAGAAAGATGCTGGCGTGTCTCAGAGTAATAGATATACTCTCTTATTTTGGCTTCGCCTACATTTTCATTGAGAGTATCTTCATCAGTGAATAGTTTTTCACCCAACTCATAGAAGTCAAAACCTCCGCCAAGTCCGGGCATAGTGCCTTCTACATCGAGTTCACCTATAACTACTATCGCGTTGTCTTTCACCGTAGGCTTGGCAATCTTTGTGAAACGGTCAGCATTTGCCTCCCTAATCGCGTTTGCCTCCGTCAGGAATTGCGGCACTTTCGTTAGGTTTGCAGCAGTCAAAGGCTTACGATACAATTCTTCCTTAATTTTCCCCATATAAGGATAACCGGCCATCACACGGCGCACTCTCTCGGCGGTAATATCTTCGGCATAGTCCATCAGCTCGACAAGTACAAACTTACGGTTGCCCTTGTCCTTGCTGTTTTGCGAAAGCACCGCATGGGCTGTGGAACCACTACCGGCAAAAGCATCCAAAACAATTGAATCTTCATCGGTTGCTACTTGCACAATACGTTCTATCAGTGTAGAAGGCTTCGGAGTCTCAAACGGACTGCGTCCACCGAAAATCGCTTTCAGTTCTTTTGTTGCAGCATCGGTGTGACCTACATCGGTATAGTCCCAAAAGGTTGTAATCAGTTTGCCCTCAACGGCATTCAGATATGTTTTTCTTGCAATACCACCCTGACCGTTCTTCGTAAAATAAAAACGCGGCCATGGTCCGTTTTCCAATACTTTCTTAGCATTCTCGCGTGATTCTTCAAGTGAACCTTTCAGCATTAAAGCCTTCACACCCGGACGCACAGTCTCAACCGGGACACCGCATATCTCGGCACGTTTTTCAGCATCATCTAACTCACGAAGTTCATATTTGCACCAACCGGACATATATTCAAACATTTGGTCTTGCCCGTATCGCCAGTGACCATTCTGGTAAGGGTATATTAATTCTCCTGTAAACGGGTGTTGTATAGCATAAACCATTCCTTGATGAGTATTTGCATCAGATGCACATGGATTGTCATTACGCCATGGAGCTATATCATTATCGGGATTTTTATATACTGTATCCATTCCTTCGTCACGTTCCAAGCGTTTAGGTAGCCAATCCTTTGACTTGCTGTAAACGAGGATATGGTCTGTTTCGGTGGGAATGCCTTTCGAGTCGTTTCGGGGCGAGTAGGTTTTGTGCCAGATTACATCTCCCTTGAAACAGTTTGCTCCAAAGATGTCGTCGCAAATGGTGCGCAGTCGCGACACTTCATTGTCGTCAATCGAGATGAAGATAGCGCCCTTTTCGGAAAGCAGCTGACGCAGGAGCACAAGGCGTGGGTACATCATGCAGAGCCATTTGTCGTGGCGCGTGAAATCCTCTCCCTCAGCACCGACTACCTCTCCGAGCCAACGGAGAATGTGAGGGTCGTTTACATTATCGTTGTAACGCCATTTCTCATTGCCGGTGTTATACGGCGGATCTATATAAATACAATCAATGCGTCCTTCATATTCAGGAAGGAGCGATTTGAGAGCTGCAAGATTATCCCCATGGATTATCTTATTGCCCGTACTGCTGGCCTCAGTGCTGTCAGGGCATTTGCTATTGAAGCCATAGCGATGCTCCAACACGCGAAAAGGTACTTCTGCGTGATGGGTGATAATCTTCTCTTTACCTATCCAGTTGAGTGACGGCATTATTCTTAAATATAAAAAAGAACATCCGAGTAGCATCTGAAGGCCGACCTTATCGAGCTATGCTCGCTTTGCGACTGCAAAGAACGCCTGTAACGACTACATGGATGTTCTCAAAGTTTTCGGCTCTCGCCGTATGTTTTTTGTTTACTGAGTGGTCATTTTCAGATAGACGTTACTTAAATGCAAAATTAGTAGATTTTTCTGAGATTACAGCTATAAGTCAGTCGTAAATTTTGAGTGCAGAGTACAGATTCCTGCAAAATGAGACCATGACGATTGTGTCGCCAATGGCACGTAAATCAATTTATAAACACACTATTTGTTTGAAAAAGTGTAGCAAAATCTCAATTATTCCCTTGAAAAAGTGTAACGACCTTTGTTTATTCGCTTGAAAAAGTGTAAAATACATGTTCCGCTCCACAACTACCAAGTTGGTAATAAAACATCTACCTATTTACCACTTAGATTTTGGTCTTCAATACATCAATAATTCTAAAGCCACAAATAATCAAAGTAATTTCTTTAACTCTTCAACATCAGGCAGAGCCTCACGCAATTTTTCGGGCATATCCTCGCTTAGACGATAGGTTGCAACTCCCATCGGCTTGGCATAATCCTGAATAACATATTCCACAAAGTCTTTATTAGCGTTCTTGCACAGCACGATACCGATTGATGGATTTTCGTGTGGCTTTTTCACTTTGTCATCAAGAATACGAAGATATGTCATAAGTTGGGCAAGATAGCCGGGCTTGAAATCGCCGGTCTTAAGCTCCACGACAACAAGACAATTCAACTCTCTGTTAAAAAACAATAGGTCGGGGAAAAAGTCCTCCGAAAATGCCTCAAGATGATACTGATTGCCAACGAATGCAAAATCGCGTCCGAAAGTCATTATGAACTTCTTGATATTGTGGATTATCTCTTTCTCTACAACTCGTTCATCTATGTCGGCAAGGTCTCTAATCCCGATTTCCTCAGTATTGATAAAATCAAGAAGATACTCGTCTTTGAACATATTTAGAGCCTTGATGGCATCACGGCTATCCTTAATTGTCACGCCAAAGTTTGAAGGTATGGCTCCATATTTATTTGCTGCATTATCCTTTATCTGTGCTTTGAGAAAACGTTTATCCCATCTGTTATCAATTGCAAGACTGATATATTTCCAGCGTTTTTCAATATTCTTCTCTTCTGCCAAGATTATGATATGATGGCTGAAACTTAGATTGAGAAATCTTTCTAAATCGTCAACCGTGGCTGACGATTTAACCGGTAGAAGGGAGTCGGTGTCAATTTCGTCAGCTGTGGCTGACGATTTAGAATATTTTGATTCGATAATTGGAGACCATTCCTCATAAAAAATTCTCATATATTTGAGATTGGTCTGAGAAAAACCTTTCAATCCCGGCAATTCCTTGCGTAGTTTCTCTGAGATTGTTCTTATGGCTCCGGTACCCCAGAAACCCTCGCGAGAGTTAGCTGAAATATATCGACCTATACCATAATATAGTGAGAGCATTTCACGATTAATTAACTTCGCCGCCTGATACTGGCTACGAAGAATAGCGTCTTTTATTGTCTGAACAGCGATGTTGTAATCTGCTGTGCTATGCTGAATAAGTGTTTCCTTTGCCATAATAATGCAAATTTACTAATTATTTGTCGATTGGTCAAATTCCCTTCGGAATCGCGCACAGATGTAAAGTCAACTGGCAAATGCAAAATTATAAAATTCTTTTGAAAATTCTTTTTTGGGGGGAGTTAAATACCCCAATTTTTCTTGGATGTAGAGTCTAACAGCACTCTGTAATATTGATAGATAAATTTGAAAAAATGTAACAATCTTTGGTTATTCGCTTGAAAAAGTGTAATTTTGTAAAATACATCGTGTTCACGACACGTCTATTCATAAGATTTTGTAAATTATGGCAGTTGAAATTAAAGAAATTAAGCCGACCAAAAGTGAGATTACTCGCTTCGTTGAGTTTGGCATTGACTTTTATAAAGGTAACAAATATTTTGTTCCACCGTTGATTATGGACGATGTCAACACTTTGTTGCCATCAGCCAATCCCGCATTTGAATTTTGTGAAGCTCAGTCGTTTATGGCTTATCGCGACGGTAAGCCCGTTGGACGTATCACCGGAATTATCAACCGTGCTGTGAACGAACGCACCGGCGTTCCAACCCTTCGTTTCGGATTCATCGAGTTTATTGATGACAACGAGGTCGTTGACGCATTAATGGATGCGGTTGAAGACTGGGGCCGCAGCAAAGGTATGAAACGTATCGTCGGTCCGATGGGCTTCACCGATATGGACCACGAAGGAATGTTAACATACGGGTTCGACGAAATCGGCACAATGGCTACCATCTACAACTATCCCTATTACCCGGGTCACATGGAACGCCGTGGCATGGAAAAAGAAGCCGGCTGGGTTGAGTTCCGTATGGAAGTACCTGATGCTTGTCCCGAAAAGATTGTGCGCATCGCCGACATCGTTACCCGCCGTTATGGACTCAAAGTTCCTAAATTTAAATCAAGAGGCGAACTCGCAAAAAAATATGGTCACGAACTGTTTGAGCTCATCAACGAGGCATACGACAAACTGTATGGCTACTCACCTTTGACTCCAAAACAGATCGACCACTACATTGACCAGTACCTCAAGATTTTGAAACTCAAAGATGTTTGTGTAATCACCGACAAAGATGACAAACTCATTGGTGTAGGCATCTCAATTCCTTCTTTCTCAAAGGCTCTGCAAGCGTCACGCGGCCGCATTTTCCCGACCGGATGGTATCACCTGCTGAAAGCCTATCTCGGTAAAAACGACTGTGTAGATCTCCTGCTCGTGGCTATCAAACCTGAGTATCAGAGCCGTGGCGTGAACGCTCTTTTGTTTGCGAACCTCATCCCCGAATACATCAAATCGGGCTACAAGTTTGCCGAGTCAAACCCCGAGCTTGAAGACAACAGCAACGTTCAAAACCAATGGCAATACTTTGAACGTCGCCAGCACCGCCGCCGTCAGGCTTACGCTAAAGATTTATAATCTCAAAATACTCGATATGGCTACAAAATATAAACGTATATTACTGAAATTGAGCGGCGAATCGCTCATTGGCAAACAAGGCTATGGCATCGATACCGAACGTCTCGACCAATATGCCCGTCAAATCAAAGATATTGTCAAGATGGGTGTTGAAGTGGCTATAGTCATCGGTGGCGGTAACATTTTCCGCGGACTCCAGGGTGCAGCCAAAGGTTTTGACCGCATCAAGGGCGACCAGATGGGTATGCTTGCAACCGTAATCAACTCGCTCGCACTCAGCTCGGCACTCGAAGCCAACGGTCAACCCGCCGAAGTCTATACCGCAATCAATATGTACCCTATCGGCAAACATTACAGCTATCGTGCTGCTATCGAATCGCTTAAAGAGGGTAAAGTAGCAATCATGGCAGGTGGAACAGGCAATCCGTTCTTCACAACCGACACCGGTTCGGCTCTACGCGGAATCGAAGTTGGCGCCGACGTGATGCTCAAAGGTACACGTGTTGACGGCATCTATACTGCCGATCCCGAAAAAGACCCGACCGCAACCAAATTTGACAAAATCACATACGATGAAGTGCTTGCACGCGGTTTGAAAGTTATGGACTTGACAGCTACTGCCCTTTGCAAAGAAAACAACCTCCCGATTGTTGTTTTTGACATGGACACTCCCGGCAACCTTTTGAAAGTTATTGAAGGCGAGAACATAGGCACATACGTTTATTAAATTTGAAATAATAATTAAAACCATAATACAATGACAAATCCCGCAACCTACCTCGGTCCTGCCGAAGAAAAAATGGAAATGGCAGTAGCTTTTCTCGATGAATCACTCGCCCACATCCGTGCAGGAAAAGCCAATCCTAAAATTCTTGACGCAGTTCGTGTGGAATATTACGGTAGCTTGGCTCCCATCTCAAACGTAGCCAACATTTCGGTCCCCGATGCTCGAACAATCGTTATCACCCCATGGGAAAAACCGATGTTCAAAGAAATCGAAAAAGCTATCATCAACAGCGAACTCGGTATCACCCCCGAAAACAACGGTGAGGTCATCCGCCTTTCTATTCCCCCGTTGACCGAAGAACGTCGTAAACAACTCGTCAAACAATCGAAAGCCGAGGCTGAACAAGCCAAAGTATCGGTTCGCAACGCTCGTCGCGATGCTATCGAAGGACTCAAAAAGGCTATCAAACAAGGTATGAGCGAAGACGTTGAGAAAGATGCAGAAAATGACGTTCAAAAGCTCCACGACAAATATCTCAAAAAAATTGACGAAATTTTCGCAGCCAAAGAAAAAGAAATCTTAACTGTCTGATTATTCAGATCAATCAACACGATGCAAACAGTCCTTTTTACATCAACAATTTTCGGACCTATCCACAGTCGCCGACTTGGCGTTTCTCTTGGCGTTAACCTTATGCCGCGCGATGGAAAGGTATGCACCTTTGACTGCCTTTATTGTGAGGCGGGCTTCAATGCTCAGGGACCCGGTAAAGCGGGGATTCCCGACCGCGCCGAAGTCAAGAAACTCCTTGAACAGAAACTGATTGACATGAAACAAAAGGACGAACCCCTCGACGTCATAACTTTTTCGGGAAATGGAGAGCCAACTCTACATCCCGATTTCAAAGGAGTCATTGACGACACAATCGAGTTACGCGACCGCTATTTCCCGAACGTCAAAATCAGCATATTAAGCAACTCAACCCGCATTGATAATCAATCGGTAGTCGATGCTCTCAAACGTGTTGACAACAATATCCTGAAACTCGACTCGGCAATTGATTCAACCGTCCGATTAATCGACCGTCCGACCTACCCGGCTTACAACGTCGAGTCAATCGTCAATTCAATGAAACAATTTGGCGACGACCTGATTATTCAGACAATGTTTTTGCGCGGATCTCACGACGGCATAAAAATCGACAATACTACCGAGGCTGAAGTCGATGCGCTCATCGAGGTTTATAAAAAACTGAAACCTCGTGAGGTTATGATTTACTCAATCGACCGCAAAACGCCTGAAGAAAATCTTGTCAAAGTCGAAAAAGACGAACTGCAAGAAATTGCTCAAAAAATAATCGACCGGGCGGGTGTTAAGGTCCAGGTTGCCTAATCCTCGTCCATTTAACTCTACTGTTTTAAAAAGTGATAAATACTCCCAAACCCCTGAAAAAGGGTGATAAAATTGCAATCGTTTCCCCCGCCGGCATCCCGGTTCCCGCACATGTGAATGCAGCGGCTGACATTCTACGACAACAAGGATATGTAGTCGAGATTATGCCTCATGCACTTGGTAAATGGGGATCATACAGCGGCACCGACGAAGAACGTTTTGCTGACCTATACGATGCGCTGACCGACCCGTCGGTTCGTGCAGTGTTGTGTGGTCGCGGTGGATATGGTGTTGTCCATATTCTTGAGCGTCTCGACAAGCTGCCACTGTCAAAAGACCCCAAATGGGTAATAGGATTCAGCGATATCTCGGCTCTCCACGCATTGATGCACAAACATAATATCAAATCGGTACATGGATCCATGTGTTCACATATCCAGCTTGGCGAGAGCGATCCCGACAACAAACTCCTTTTTGGAATATTGAAGGGTGAACAGCCCAATCTGTTTTGGAAATCATCGTCATACGACCGTCCCGGAGTTGCCGACGGTAAACTGATAGGTGGAAACCTTGCGGTGCTTGCCGACCTTATCTCAACTCCATACGACTTGTTGCTACCCGACACAATTTTGTTTATCGAAGACGTTGCCGAGCCGATTTACAAAATCGAACGAATGTTATACCAACTCGCGCTCAACAACGTTTTGCCAAATTTGAAGGGCCTTATCGTTGGACAATTCACTGAATATAAAGGGGATCACAACTACGAAAAAATGGAAGACATGATTTCGGAAATGGTTAAGCCCTACAGTTATCCTGTAGCATTTGATGCTCCAATCGGACACGTTTTCCACAACTCACCCGTTATCGAAGGTGCACACGTCACATTACGCGTGACCGCCGACACCGAAGACAATAACTCGATTATTTATTGGCCCTAAAAAGGTTTACAACTTGGGCTATCTCGCGACATTGACCCTCGTCAAGATGGTCGCCGATTGGCAGTGAAACACATGTTGCTGCTATCTCGCGAGAGACTTCATAATCCCCATTAAACTCGCCACTACAACAAGGTTGATCAATCGCCGCCACGTTGTAGTGGCAGTCTGTTTCTATACCATGTTCCAACAAAAACGCACGAAATAACTCACGGTTCTTTGTTCTGACAACATATTGGTGATAGACGTTCGACCCGTCATTATCAAATATCGGCTTTATAATCTCTTGGTTCTCAATTAAGCGGTCGTACAATCCGGCACGTTCAATGCGACGTGCTATAATTTCATTAATCGACTCAAGTTTCAGGTTTATTACCGCAGCTTGAATAGCATCCAAACGACTGTTTACACCTTTATATATATTATGGTAGCGACGGTCGCTGCCATAGTTGGCAAGTGCTCTGATAACATCGGCAAGTTCGGTCTCGGATGTAGCTACTGCTCCACCATCGCCCAATGCTCCAACGTTTTTTGTAGGATAAAAACTGAACGCCGAGGCGTCACCGAGCGAGCCACAGCAGACCTTACCGACTTTTGCGCCAATTGACTGAGCGCAGTCCTCAACCACCAACAGATTGTATTTCTTTTTTAACTCGAAAAGTCTGCTATAATCATACGCAATTTTCCCGTAGAGATGAACGACAATAACAGCTTTAGTTCGGTCTGTTACAGCCTGCTCAATTTTATCAAAGTCGATATTCATTGTCAGTTGGTCAGCATCAACCGCAATAGGTTTCAGTCCGGCACGCCATACAGCCAAAACTGTTGCGATGTAGGTATTAGCCGGCACAATTACTTCATCCCCGACTTTAAGTTTTCCAAGAATTTTATAACCTTCTAAAACTAAAGTCAGTGCGTCAAGTCCGTTGCCGGTTGGAACTACATAGTTGGCACCTGAGACATTTTTCATCAACGACTCGAATTGTTCAAGTATTTCGCCCCCTATATAACGACCCGACTCAACCACGCACTGAATTGCATGGCAGAGTTGCGGTTCATATAGGTCATTGACCTTTTTCAGGTCAAGAAATTTTATCATTTTTTTGATAGACGATTGATAAATCTCATTACTTCGCCAATCCAGAGTACAATCGAAGTTGTGCCGATAATCACAAGCCAATCAATGAAACTGATTGGACAAACATTAAAGAAGTTACCGCCGATATTTACAATCACTACCTGACCAATGAAGATGAAGAACACAATCAACTTAAACTCAGAGCAACCCTTGAGGCTCAAAGCTGACTGCTCGGTTCCAAATGCTCGGGCATTAAACATATTCCAGAACTGGAGGAACACGAAAATTGTGAAGAACATCGACAACTCAATGGCCGTCAGTGATGACGTTCCGGTTTGCTGAGGCAACCAACTGAACAGATTAACAATTGACTCAACACTATATTTTTCAAAAATATGCAACAAGCCAAGCAAAATGACAAAGAAAAGAAGTCCGACGCCGATAATGAAGTTCCACATCGGGCGATTGATGATAAACTTGCGACGATCGCGCGGTTTGTCTTCCATCACTCGGCGGCTCGGGGGGAGCGATGCCAACGCCATGGCGGCAAAGGTATCCATAATAAGGTTTACCCACAACATCTGAGTCACAGTCAACGGGGATTCTGTACCCATAAATGCTCCGGCAAGCACAATTAAGCAGGCTGCCACATTTACGGTCAGTTGGAACAAAATGAATCGTTGGATATTGCGATAGAGAGAGCGGCCCCACATAACGGCACGACCAATCGAGGCAAACGAGTTGTCAACGATTGTGATGTCAGACGCCTCTTTTGCAACCGAAGTACCGTCACCCATCGACAAACCAACATGGGCAGCCTTCAAAGCCGGAGCATCGTTTGTACCATCACCGGTCACTGCCACAACTTGATTGTGTTTCTGCAATGTTTCGACAAGTCGTTTTTTATCCATCGGGCGCGCACGGGCAATAATTTTCAAGTCCATTACACGGTCAAAGACTTCCTCGTCGGTCAATGCGGCAAACTCGGGGCCTGTAATTATATTAATGTCACCATCGGTTGCGTCGTTCCACAAACCGATTTGACGACCGATTTCCTTAGCGGTTGCGGGGGTATCGCCGGTCACAATCTTGATTGCGATTCCGGCGTCAATAACCTCTTTGACTGCATCGGGGACGTCGGCACGGACGGGGTCAGAGATAGCGACAATACCGAGGAAAGTCAAATTGTCAGCAACAACTTTTTTATTTTCAATAGCCTTGTCTCCATCGCCAAGTTCCTGGTAGGCAAATGCGAGAGTGCGCATCGCCTGGTTTTGGTAAACTAAAAGTTGAGCGTCAATTTCAGCTTTTGTTACTCCCGATGTGTTTTTACACATTCCGAAGATGATTTCGGGCGCACCTTTGACATACAAAATTTTCTTACCGGTTGACGAATTAACGATAGTCGCCATATATTTACGCTCGGTCGAGAAAGGCAACTCTTCGACGTTTACCGCCTTATTTTTAAGTTCTTTATAGCTAATTCCCTTCTTATTTAGCCAAAGGAGAAGCGCACCCTCAGTCGGGTTACCGAGAACAGCCGTCTTTTCGCCCGACACATCGAGTTGAGCAGTCGAGTTAACGGCAATACCTTCATAGATAACATCTTCTGACGGATTACCAAAGAATTTGACATCAGCCACCTGCATTTGATTCTGGGTCAACGTACCGGTTTTGTCAGTACAAATCACGGTTGTTGCACCCATCGTTTCGCAGGCGTGCATCTTTCGGACAAGGTTGTTGGTCTTCAACATTCGGCGCATCGAGTAGGCAAGCGAAAGATTGACAGCCATAGGCAAACCTTCGGGCACAGCAACAACAATCAACGTAACGGCAATCATTATAGTTTGCAGGAAGTAGGCAATCGCAGGCATCAGTTCAAATGGCTCGCCGGCAACAGCGAAATAGTATTGTACCAAACGACCGATAACAATCAATGCACCAATTGCATAGCTGGCTTTGGAAACGAGCGAGCCGAGACGTTCGAGCTGTTCATCAAGCGGAGTTTTAACGCTGTCATCAATCGTGGCAGCCTTGAATACCTTGCCGTTTTCGGTGTGATCACCAACAGCAAAAACTTTCATGACACCGTGACCTTCCATTACCTTTGTACCACGCATCATGTGGTTTGACGGGAAAGTAGCCTCCTTATCAAAATGGGCGGGATTGGTTGTCTTTTCAGCAAGTGGTTCGCCAGTTAGGGTTGATTCATCAACCGAAAGCATCACCGATTCGAGAAGTTCGCCATCGGCAGGGACTTCTTCACCGGTAGTTATAACAACGATGTCACCTGTAACAACATCTTTCTTAGGAATCTGCAATGAGTTCCCATCTCGGATTACTTGAACAGGCTCGTCATCATTAACACGATTCAAAATTTGAAACTCCTGCTCAGCCTTCATCTCAAAATAAAAAGCGAGTCCGGTTGCGAGGATTATTGCTATAAAGATACCGCCAGGTTCAAAAAACACCGACGGTCCTTGATTGAGGTAGAAAAATTCATAAAGAGAAATCCCGATTGAAAACACTAAGGCAATCAACAGAATAATTATGAGCGGATCTTTAAACTTGCCCAGAAACTGAGACCAAAGCGACTCCTTTTTTGGAGGGGTCAAGACGTTTGAGCCATATTGTTCACGACTCTTTTCAACCTCAGCCGAGGTCAATCCTCTATAAGATGTATTTCCTTCCATTTAATTTATTTTTCAATATCGAGAGCTGTTTCTGTTTTTTTAACCGGTTCAATTGACTGCATCATCGGAATCGAAAGCCGATGTTTTCGGGTAGTGTAACTAATTGAATTATCTGGGCAGACATTAACACAGTTAAAACAATTTACACACCGTGAACCATCGACAACATGATCGTTCAAATTAATACATTGAGCCTTACAAACATACTCGCACTTCCGGCAATTAGTACATGTATCTGTATTAATATCAAAATGATAGAGCGATCTCCCGCTGACCACCCCGAGCACTGCGCCGACCGGACATATCGTATTACACCACAGACGACCGCGACGAGCCGACAACCACGCTATCAAAACTAAAATCGATATAGCAATCGTGAATGAAACCGCCGAGGCAGCAACAAGAGGAGAGAAAATCCTTGTGAAAATTGTATATGGGTCGAGAACTCTAACCGCTATCGTGACACCGACAACAAGTGTTCCGAACACCACAATCAGCATCGACATTCTGAGAGTTGAAACGCCGGGAGTATAACGGAATACATTACGATACCTCATTTTACGGGTTAACCGAGGAATTCTTAAAAAGATATCTTGCAACGTCCCCAACGGACAAACCGACGAACAATAGACACGTCCAAAAACAAAAGTTACAACAATCCACAAAAGGACTGTTGTAACTGATATGAATAATATTGCAGGTATGAACTGTATTCGTTCAATCCATCCTAATTCTATCGAAAAGACGGCTCCAATCCCGGCAGCAAAAGCCGATGAAATAATCAGCAATGCCACCGAAACTATTATGCGCAGATATTTGAGATATTTCTGCAAGGGGCTGGAGTGAATTAAAATTAGATTTTATCCATCTCCTCGTCAATAGAGAAGTCGTCGGGAAGGTCGTCGTCAAAGTCGATTGGATCTTCATCGTTATCTTTTGACTCAGATTCATCAGATTTCTTTGACGTTTTTTCAGCACTGCCTTTGCCCTGTTTGTCCTTGTTGCGGAGTGCTTCAAGGATGAGAGCGGCGAGTTCGTCTGCAAGTTCGGGGTTATCATCAATCACGCTCTTAGCCGAATCTCGTCCTTGTGCAATTTTAGAGCCGTTGTAGCTGAACCATGATCCGCTTTTCTTAATAATACCAAGATCAACGCCAAGATCGATAATTTCTGAGCTACGAGATATACCTTCACCAAACATGATATCAAATTCACAACGTTTGAATGGAGGCGCAACCTTATTTTTTGTGACTTTAACCTTAGTGTGGCGTCCAAGAATATCATCACCGTCTTTGATCGAGCTTGACGAACGTATGTCAATACGAACTGACGCATAGAATTTCAATGCATTACCACCGGTAGTTGTTTCCGCAGGTCCAAACATACTACCGATTTTATCACGCAACTGGTTGATAAAGATACAGGTTGTATTTGTACGAGCGATTGCACCTGTGAGCTTTCTCATTGCCTGAGACATCAAACGAGCCTGCAAACCCATGTTGCGGTCACCCATCTCGCCTTCGATTTCGCCTTTAGGAGTAAGAGCGGCTACAGAGTCGACAACGAGAATGTCGATTGCTGACGAACGGATGAGTTGTTCGGCGATTTCAAGAGCCTGCTCTCCGTTATCGGGCTGAGAGATGAGAAGTTCGTCGGTGTTACAGCCTAATTTTTCAGCATAGAAACGGTCAAAGGCATGCTCAGCATCTATAATTGCTGCGATACCACCCTGCTTCTGAGCCTCGGCAATAGCATGGATTGCCAAAGTTGTTTTACCCGATGATTCGGGACCATAGATTTCAATGATACGACCACGGGGAAAACCACCGACGCCGAGAGCATAGTCAAGCCCGATTGAACCGGTGGGAATCACTTCGATGTCTTCGACAGCTTCGTCGCCGAGTTTCATAACAGCACCACGTCCATAATCTTTTTCGATTTTCTGCATAGCCTGAGCCAATGCGTTGAGACGAGCTTCACGGGGGTCAGCTGGCTGACTAGATTTCTTTATTGCTTTTTTAGGTTTTTCCATAAGAATGATAGTTTTATTGTTTATGCCGCAAAGTTAGGCATAATCGCGGGCAATTTTTATGCCCAATATTGTTAAGAATTAGTTAAATCTTTTTATACTTTATTTTCCTTGAAATTTACGGTTGAAATAAAGTAACTGATACAAGATTGAGTTACTCCAGTAGGCACCGTTATGAACTCCGGGGCGAGAGATATAGTCATGAGAGATGCCACGTGCCAGCAAATCGTTGTGAAGATTGCTGTTTACCTGAGCAAAAAAGTCTTGAGCACCACAGTCAAAAATGATGTTCAACTGTCCATCGGTGATATCTTTGGCGATAGTTGCAACGGTGTGGCTATCCCATACTTCTTTGTTCTTTTCATACTCTCCGAGACGTTCTTTCATTTTCCAACGGGTCGGGAAGGGGCGGATATCAACACCACCGCTGGTCGAACCAGCGTTCTTGAACAAGTCGGGGTGACGCATTGCCAGGTAGAGTGCACCGTGACCACCCATTGACAAGCCGGTGATGGCACGTTTTTCGGGAGTAGCGATAGTGGGGAAATTATTGTCAATATAGGGAATCAAATCGTTAACAAAGAACGATTCCATCTGCATATTCTTGTCGATTGGCGAGTCCCAATACCAGCTGTCGCGGCCGTCGGGACACACAAATATCATTCCATAAACATTTGCGAGCGAATCAAGGTCTTGCAATATGGGCCAAGTTTTATAATTACCGCCGAAACCGTTCAATAGATAAACGGTAGGGAATTTTTCAGTGTTACCCGGTTCAAGTGCACGTGTAGGCTGAATAACAGTAACCTTCATCGGAGTTGCAAGATTGGTGGTTTGAACAAGGATCGTGTCGCCTTGAGCTTTTGCAACATTTTGTTTTGAGGCGGCAGCCGATGGAGATGCACATCCTGCCGATACGGTTGCGACGGTCAACGCCAATGCAAATAAGATTCGCTTCATTGTAATAATGTGTGGTATGTTTTGTTATTGTTTTTCGGGTTGGGGATTATCAAAGTGAACATCCATTTGAGGAAACGGGAAGTTGATTCCGGCTTTTGCAGGGAGTTCTTCGTAGAAACGTTCGTTGTAACGGAAAAAGATTGTCCAGTAGTCGCCCGACAAGACCCATGCTCTGACGGTCAAATTAACCGAACTGTCGGCGAGCTGATCGAGATAAACTGCCGGACTACGGTCAACCTTGGGATTAAGCGAAGCATAACGGGCTTTCTTGCGGGCTTCCCATTTCTCAGCACGTTTTTTGATTGTTTTTTTAGAACCAAAGAGGCGTTCCCACCAGGGCAACTTTTTACCGAGGTTGAGTTCTTCGAGATATTCTGAATCCTCATCTTCTTGATGAGATTCGTTAGCAACATCAGTCAAATTTTCTTCAGGCGAATGGGCTGTAACTGCACGACTGCCGGTATCTTCAGCCTCACCCGATTGAACACGCGCCTCGTTAGCAGCAGCCACAGCTTTAGCCACAAGATCGCGGGCTTCGTTGTCGGCAATTTTACCTTTCAAAATCAAAGGTTCTTTGTCAAACATATCAAGGATTGCCTGACGGGCTTTATCGACACTGTCACCATAAGAGATTCCGATTGTCCAGGAAACACGACGAACAACCTGACCCGAATAGTTATTGATGCTTGAGGTTGACAACGAGCCGTTGGGAATCAAGATTGTCTTGTTGTCAGACGTTGTGATGATAGTTGAGAAAATCTGAATTTCTTTTACTGTTCCGGCAAAGCCTTGCACCTCAATATAGTCACCGACTTTATAAGGCTTGAGGAGTAAAATCAAGACGCCACCGGCAAAGTTTTGCAACGTTCCGCTCAACGCCATACCGATTGCGACACCGGCAGATGCAAAGAGTGCAAGGAACGAGCTTGTTTCAATTCCGATTATACCGATACAGGTTACAATCAGTATGAAGTATAGCAGAATTCTGACAAAACTGAGGATGAAAGTCGATAGCGATTCGTCAACCTTACGGCGAACAAGAATAACGTTTATAAAGCGGTTAATCTTGTTTATGATAAACTTACCGACATAAAAAACTACAATCGCAATGGCAAGGCTAATTGCAAACTTAACAGTACCCGAAATAAGACTGTTTATAAACTCATCAAACGTGAGGTTTTTTAAATCAGTGACTGTTTCTTTTGCCACCTCCTCGCCTGCCGAGGCCGTGTCGGGAGTCAAACCGGGTAGAATTGACTGAATAAAGCTGTAAATTTTCATTTTAATGTGATGATGTTGGCTTAGGTTGATATTGTGCTACATCGCGATACCATTCAGTAAGATAGTAGCCGTAGTATGTTGCCGGATTGGTCGGAGTGATGATATTGGTCGCCAATCCGCAATGATAATAAATTGTCAGACGGTCAAATTGAGGCATAGTCGCCTGATAGAGAACCGCCTTTTCAAGTTGATTATTCCACGCCGCAATCAAACCTGGATCGAGGGTGATACAATCGACAAATTGCTTGAAATCATAAAAACGGCATGGATTACCAATATCCAGACGTTGGAAAACGAGCGATGAATTATAGTTGGGTGTTGAATTGTAGGCTTGCAGAGTCAAGTCAGCTAAATCTTCAATTTCGGCAAGATCAATAACCGAAATCGCACACCAATCTTCGTTGCGATGGCGTTCTACATAAAACTCATAAGTATTACGAGCGGCACCAATTAAATCAGGCTCGGGATCGGCGAGCAGTTTAAGATTTTTATTATATGGCATTCCATCAGCCGGCAATTCAAGTGCCGAACCTACAAAATAGCGGGCTACATCACGCAGTTCATACACAACCTCAATACACGCCATATTGCAGCAATCGGTGTAGATGTAATCAAAACCTTGATCTTTTAGAACGTTGCGCAAAGTAGAGATATTCATGCTACTGCCACGGTCTTCGCCAAACGACCTCACCTTTGATTTATCATCGTCTTCATCAGCCACGACACACCATCCCGAAGCATGACTCCATAAAACGAGACCATATTTCTCGGCAGGCGCCATAGCCTTGGTATCACGGATAACTTCGCTCATGCGCTTGGCACTTGTTGACTTGACAGAGTTATCATAGGTTTTTAACAAAATCCAGCCTTTACTTTGCAGCTCCATAAGGTTGACCGTTCCGTCATTCAACTGATGATAGACAACCCAGCGAGAGCTACCGAGGTCTTCCTTGACAGCCGCCATCTCCTCAAGGTCTTTATAGTCAAAGCCCGAATCTCCGAGCGAATTATTGGCAAGCATATAGACAAGAACAGTTCGCGGTGCCGGAGTATTTTCAGGCGTAGGCTCATCCTTTTCGCTATCGCAACTTACAGCCACAAAAGCGACAATGAGTAGTAAAAGATAGTGTATATATGATTTTAAAATATTGGTTTTCATTATGATAAAAATTGGAGAGAAATTTAAAATGCAAATTTACAAAAAATCGTGGAGTAAAACTAAAATTTAAATGTTAAAATAGGAGACTGTTTTACATCTTTATTGTAATGAATGTTAACAAATCTACACTTTATCCGGTCAAAAGCGTTAATTTAGAGAATAAGTTTTTAACTTTGTCCACTCAACACGATAAAAACATTTTATTTATGAATAATACGCTCACCTTTTTAGTTAAAAACCGAGTGTCGGGCGACAGTTGCCGAGAGGCAATAAAATATAAAGAGTGCCATGACTGTGGCTGGATTGGCACAACCTGGGACGAATTTGGCGGCTATGTCGATAACACCGCCCGTGCCCTCGAATCTATCGGAGTTAAACCCCAGGGAACAGTTGCCGTTTTCTCGGCTAACCGTCCCGAAATTCTATATACTGATTTCGCAGCTTTTGCCAATCGCGCAATCCCCGTTTCAATATATTCGACAAGCAGTGCCTCGCAGGTGCGTTATATCGTCAACGACTCTAAAGCATCGGTGCTTTTTGTCGGAACACGCGAGCAATACATCATTGCGCATACCGAAATGCCCAATATGCCTTCGCTCAAACTCATTGTCACTTATGACGATGTCGAACGCGAAGCCATTGACGATACCACGCTAACCTTCAAGCAGTTCATGGAGCTTGGTGCAAAAGCTTCAAACGAAAGTAGCCGTGAAGTTGAAGCCCGAACAGCTGCTGCTCAGCCCGAAGATATTGCAACACTGCTTTACACATCCGGAACAACCGGCGAGCCTAAAGGTGCTGTTCTGACTCACTCAAATTTTGACCATATAATCCAATTCCACATACGTCGATTGACGATGTTGTCAGATAAGGATACAAGCCTTTCGTTCTTACCGCTCAGCCATATTTTTGAGAAGGCATGGACATATTTCTGCCTATACCTCGGTATAGCAGTCAGCATCAACAATGATCCGCGCGACATCACAAAATCACTTCGTGAAGTGCGTCCAACATGTATGTGTGCCGTACCCCGTTTCTGGGAGAAAGCCTACTCGACAATCCGTGACAAAATGGATAAGCAATCAGGATTTAAGAGAATGTTGGTTGCCCATGCATTAAAGGTTGGTACAGAGCGAAATATGAACTATGCCCGTCTCGGACTTAAAGCTCCATGGTGGCTCGAAATGCAATACAAATTCTTTGACAGCCGCATCTTCGGACCGGTGCGCCGCGTGATGGGAATCAACCACGGTAACATCTTCCCGACCGCAGGTGCTCCACTCAGTTCAAACATTATCGAATTTTTCCATGCTATGGGCGTGAATATCATCATCGGCTACGGACTTTCTGAGACAACCGCAACCGTTTCATGTTACCCCGACATCGACTGGGAACTCGGCTCGGTAGGCACTCCGCTTGAAGGGGTAAATGTGAAAATCGGAGAGAACTCTGAAATTCTCGTCAAAGGTCCGACCGTGATGCGTGGATATTACAACAAACCCGAAGAAACCAAGGCTGCTTTCACCGAAGACGGATGGTTCCGCACCGGTGATGCAGGCTATATCGACGAGCACGGACAAATTTTCCTGACCGAGCGCATCAAAGACCTGTTCAAGACCTCAAACGGAAAATATATTGCTCCACAGGCTATCGAAAGCCGACTTGGCGAAGACAAATATATCGAGCAAGTTGCCGTTATCGGCGATCAGCGCAAATATGTCACCGCCATTATAATCCCTGCTTTTGAAGCCCTCAAAGAATATGCCCAAAGCAAAAAAATTGATTTCAAATCAATCGAGGATCTCATCAAAAACAATGAGATAGTCAAGCTAATAAGCGACCGAATCGAAGATCTTCAAAAAGGCTTTGCCAACTTTGAGAAGGTGAAGAAGTTCACCTTGCTTCCCAAAGAATTCACGATGGAAAACGGCGAACTCACCAACACGCTCAAACTCCGTCGCCCGGTTATCTACGACCGATATGCCAACGAAATTGAGGCAATGTACGTCTAACGAACAGTCAATACTTTAAATAAACCAAATGTCATTTGTCTCTAAACTGCGGAATTTGGCGGCAATGCCGACATTTCCGATACTTTTGTGCCTTTGCGCCACGCATGGATTGAACGACCTGCTTCAGGCGGTTGTCAACGCCATGTACCCGATGTTGAAAGCTGACCTCAATTTGTCGTTTGGTCAAATCGGACTCATAACTCTCGTATATCAGCTTTCGGCATCAATATTTCAGCCCGTGGTCGGGTATCTGTTTGACCGCAAGCCCTTTGTGATGAGCCTGCCTGCCGGTATGGCTTCAACTACAATCGGCATCATAATTTTTTCATTTGCCACTTCATTGTCGGGCATATTGATTTCGGTATTTATGATCGGACTCGGCTCATCGACCCTCCACCCCGAAGCATCGCGCATCACATCGCTTGCCGGACGCCCGCGCCGTGGCGTTGCCCAGTCGATTTTTCAGGTCGGCGGTAACTTTGGCAGTTCGCTCGGTCCGTTACTCGTGGCTCTTATCGTTGCACCCCATAACCGCCGATATGTATTGTGGTTTCTGTTTTTTTCAACATTGGCTTTTATTGTATTGCGCCCCGTTTGCAAATGGTATAAGGAATATCTGGCTCAATCGCAGTTATCAAAAGGAGCAGAGGTTTCGAATGCCAAGTTGCCGTTATCGCCTCGCATGACAATTTTCACAATATGCGTCATCGTCGTTCTGATATTTTCAAAATATATCTATATCGCCAGTTTATCAAGCTATTACACTTTTTATCTGATTAACAAATTTGGTGTATCGGTATCTCAATCTCAGATTTACCTGTTTATCTATGTCGCATCAACCGCTGTCGGCACGCTCGTCGGCGGTCCGTTTGGCGACCGATATGGACGAAAACCGGTAATATGGATTTCGATTCTCGGCACTGCTCCGTTCAGCCTCTTGTTGCCCCACGTCAACCTGCCACTGACCGTGATTCTCAGTTTCTGCGCCGGATTTATGCTGTCATCGGCATTCCCTGCAATTCTGCTTTATGCCCAGGAACTTTTACCGACAAAACTCGGAATGATTTCGGGTCTGTTTTTTGGATTTGCGTTTGGTGTGGGTGGTGTCGCATCGGCAATGCTCGGCGATTTTGCCGACAAATATGGAATCGAAACGGTCTATAACATGTGCGCCTATATGCCGTTGCTCGGAATTGTCGCAGCATTGTTACCCAATCTAAAGAATAAAAATATCGGATGATCCACATAATTTTATAGTCAAAATTCTTAAAAAAACGAATTATTTTAAATAACTTTGCACTATAAAACAGTCATTTCACACTTAAATCAATGCAACTCACTAAAACACGCCTATATTGCGAGGCAAAAGACTACTTTTTCATTGTCCTCGGCATTTTCATGTATGGCTTTGGTTTCTCGGCATTTATCGCTCCTGAAGGAGTCGTCATCGGAGGTATGGCGGGCTTTGGTCAGGATATCTATTACCTCACTTTAAGATTATTTGGATGGGGTGTTCCGGTAGCTATCACGATGTATGTCGCCAACGCAACTTTGCTTGTTCTTGCCTTTAGGGTTGTCGGTAAACAGTTTGTTATCAGAACGATCTTCGGGGCTACAATGATGTCGTTGGCAATTGGATTATTACAGCCGTTATTCCCGGTCGCACTTCTTCACGGTCAAAAATTCCTCAGCATTCTTATAGGCTCGCTTTTCTGCGGTGTCGGAATCGGTCTTGCATTTATTCACAACGGCAGTACAGCCGGCGTCGATATCATCGCGGCGATGGTTGCTAAAAAGAGTAACGTGTCGATTGGTCGCACAATGCAGTTTGTTGACTTCTGTACGGTATCAGCTATTCTTGTTATCAACCCCAATGCTACAATCGAGAACGTTGCATTCGGTATTGTGAATATCTTCCTTGTAGCATATGTTTGTGACGAAGTCATCAATACCAACCGCCAGGCTACTCAATTTATGATTTTCTCGCCATTCTGGCAGGAAATTGCCACCGCCATCAACGATGAAGCTCATCGTGGTTGCACCGTTCTGGACGGCATGGGATGGTACTCAAAAAAAGAAATTAAGATTCTACTGGTAATGTGCCGCAAAATCGAATCAGTAACCATCTTCCGAATCGTTAAGTCAATCGACAAAAACGCTCTCATCACCCAAGGTAAAGTCAACGGGGTATATGGCAAAGGTTTCGATGAAATGAAAGTCAAAATAAAACCCGGTCAAAACCGCAACGCAAGCAATAATCAAGTGACACAAGAAGCGAAGTAAAGAGATTTAATATATATATAATGTATGGG
>JAIDRE010000036.1 GCA_029061925.1 Muribaculaceae bacterium
GTGAATATCTCTTACTAAGAGAGACATTATCTATAAGCTATTTCGATTAATAAAATAAAAATTTTGAGGCAAAATTAGTGTATTTAGGGGTTGGTTGTCAATACTCAATATTTGTACAATTTTTTCATAAAAAGTAATATTTTAGGTTTTCCTTTTGAAAAACACTTATTTTAGGTATTGTGTATTTTGTAATTCGGCAGTATCTTTGCAGCGATTTAAAATCGAAAATCACTTGATTATCATCACATATATGTCAAGAAATAAAAATATATTTACACCCGACGATCAACTTCGTGAATTGATAGAAGACAATCCTAATTTATTAGGTGTTCTAAGTCGATTCGGATTGTCGTTTGGTTTCGGAGATAAGACAGTAAAAGAGGTCTGCGAGGAAGATGGTGTTGATCTGAATTCATTCTTAGCAGTTTGTAACTTCTTGTGTGGCAGAAGTTATGCCGGATATCCCATTTCACTGCCGTCACTGATGTCATATCTCAGAAAAGCACATACCCATTTTCTTGACTATCTGTTACCGTCGATACGCCGAAAGTTGATTGAGGCTATCAATCAATCAGATGTTAACGATGTTTCGTTTCTGCTCTTGAAATTCTATGATGATTATGTAAAAGAAGTGCATAATCACATGCAGCATGAAAACGATGATGTATTTAACTATGTTTCTCGTTTGCTGGCGGGTGAGGTCAGTGAGAAGTTCAGAATCAGGGACTACTCGCTTAACCATGTCAGTATGACAAAGCGACTCAGCGAGTTAAAGGATATATTCATTCGCCATTACCACGTCAAGGACAATGAGATTTTGACCTCGGCTCTGTTTGACATCATAGATTGTGGCAATGAGCTGAACAATCATTGTGACATTGAAAACAAGCTTTTTATTCCGGAAGTTGAAAGGTTGGAAAAATCGTTAAAGCTCCTTGCTTTAGAGAACGATGTGATAGAAGAAAGCGATTCTAAGGATAAAGAGCTTGTCGAAGTGATAACCGACCGCGAGAAAGAGATTATCTGTTGCGTTGCTAAGGGGATGATGAACAAGGAGATAGCCGACAAGCTTTGTTTGTCAATCCACACGGTAACAACCTATCGGCGCAACATCTCTTCAAAACTCCATATCCATTCTGCCGCCGGTTTGACCGTATTTGCAATCCTCCATAGTTTAATTGATATTAATGACGTGAATCTTCACTTATAAGTGAAAACCACAAGAATTGTTTTTAGGTAAACAACCCCCAAAAGTTAGACAAAACTTTTGGGGGCTGTTTGATTGTGACTTATTCCACATGAATTTTATCGACTTATTTCCATAAGTAGGTAAAATTCTCCACTTGTGGAAAAAAGTCGATAGATTAGAGCGGGTCTAAAGTTTGGCTTTTATGAGGTTAATAGGTTGATATACAGAAGTAATTAGCCCCCAAAAGTTTGTCTTGCTTTTGGGGGCTGTTTGATTAATCAACTTTATTCACTACTATTTTTTCTCGGTCTGTTTTGCCGGTTTCTTGGCTTTGGGTTTTGCTGCTTTTGCCGGTTTAGCTTTTGTCGGTTTGACCGCTTTGGGTTTTGGTGCTTTGGGCGTTTCGGCTTGAGCGGTGTCTTCAACTTTTTCGAGATTGAGACGCATTGACGAAATCTCTTTATTGAGTGTCTCAATTTCGCGTGCCTGATTACGAATGGTTGTCAAAAGTGAGTTAAGTTCTTCGTTCTCAATTGATAACGGATATTGCTCCTCAACTCTTACGATGAAGTCAGACAACACGTTCATATAGTTTGTAAACGCCTGATAGGGAGTCTCGTATGGGCTGAAATGGCTGTGAATTTCTCCATCAGCCATGTGTTTGGTTGACATGTAGAAGAAGTGATCTGAAGCTTGGAGGTAGTTCCAGTCTTGTTTTAAGCGGCGGTCGTCACAAAGGCGAACACGTTCGGCAACTGAATACAGTTTGTTAAATGCTTCATTCTGCAACTGGTTACCGAGCCAAGCTGATGTGTCGCGGGCTTCGTCAGCCCAAGAAATCGGGTGAATAATTGAAAGCTCCCCTGCCGGTTTGAGTTTTGAGATAGCGTGCGAGGGTGTGATAAACTCAATACCTCGGTCGGCTGCAAATCGCGGAAGTGCTTCAAGGAACTGGAAGATACCCGATTCGGCAGGCTGAAGCTGTCCAAATGTTTCAAGGTTCATAAATAAATTGACAATCTGCTCTTCAGACGGAGTCGATGCAATCCAATCGATATATTTGTCGGCAGTGAGGGGATATTCGCTCCATTCGGTGTTAGAGAAACGGAATGAGATATCATCGCTGAGCTTGTCGTTCTTGAGCAAAATCTTGAGTTTGGGAGCTGAGGCAGCTGTATATATATAATTCGGTGATTTCCATCCAAGAATATGTTTTGCACCTTCGGTGATTACTCCTTTGTAGCCCATTGCAAGAATCTGGGGAGCCAATTCGTCGCAGTAAATCAACTCGGTGTTACGCAATACTTTGGGTTTGACTCCAAGTTGTTGTTCAATCAATGAGTCGTGAGCTTTGACCTGTTCGTTAAATTCGACGGGGTCGGTTAGCGATGCAAGTGAATGTGCGTAGGTCTCGGCAAGGAATTCGACCTTGCCGGTTGCAGCGAGTTTCTTGAGTATGTCGATAAACTCGGGAACATAGGTCTGGAACTGCTCAAAGGCTATACCTGAGATTGAGATTGCGCACTGGAATTTACCTTTTGAGCTCTCAATCATGCGCAACAGGGTTTCGGCTGCGGGGATATAACTGCGGTGAGCGATTGAGGTGATTATATCGTCATTGGCAAAGTCATCATAATAGTAGTGATCGTTACCAATATCAAAGAAGCGGTATCTTTTAAGACGGAACGGCTGATGTATTTGGAAGTAGAAACAGATAGCTTTCATAGTGTTTCTTATTTAAGTGTTTTTAAATTCAGTTGTTATAGTTGGCGAGTACGCGATGATAGATGTCGATTACCTTTTTGCCGGCTTTATCCCATGTTATTTGAGCGACTTCGGCAAGACCGTCTTCGCGCAACTGATTGTACATGGCGGAATAGGTGATGATTGAGTAGATGGCATCAGCCATGGCGTCAATATCCCAGTAGTCGGTTTTGATAACATTGGTGAGGATCTCGGCACAACCGCTCTGTTTAGAGATAATTGACGGCACTCCCATCTGCATTGCTTCAAGGGGTGAGATACCGAATGGCTCTGAAACCGATGGCATTACATAAACATCGCTTGCCTTGAGCATTTCATAAACCTGTTTCCCTTTCTGGAAGCCGGGGAAGTGGAATCGGTCGGCGATGCCTCGCTCGGCGGCAAGACGGATCATCTTGTCCATCATGTCGCCCGAACCTGCCATTACAAACCTGACATTGTGGTCGAGCTTGAGCACTTTGGCGGCAGCTTCAACAAAATATTCAGGTCCTTTTTGCATGGTGATTCGTCCCAAGAAGGTGACTATTTTTTCTTTAGGTTTGGTAACCTCAACATTCAATAGTTCAGGACTCAAAGGTACTACCGCATTATGGACAGTCGTCACTTTAGCCGGGTCGATGCCATATTTCTCGATAACGGTCTGACGGGTAAGATTTGACACCGTGATGATATGGTCGGCATGAATCATTCCGTCACGTTCGATATTGAAGACAATCGGATTGACGTTACCTCTCGAACGGTCGTAATCGGTTGCGTGAACGTGTATTACGAGTGGTTTGCCAGTCACTTGCTTGGCATGGATGCCGGCAGGATAGGTCAGCCAGTCGTGAGAATGGATGATGTCAAACTGCTCGGTGCGAGCAACCACACCTGCCATTATTGAATAGTTGTTTATTTCTTCAAGAAGGTTATCGGGGTAGCGTCCCGAAAACTCTATACAGCCGAGGTCGTTGGTGTGTATATAGTTGAAATCAGCATAGATATGGTCGCGCAGACGGAAGTATTCATCGGGGTTCATCACGTTTCCGATGCGACTGTTGACATAGTCCCATGTTACATCGCGCCAAACAACCGGCACCTGTGATGCACCTATGATTTTGGCAAAACTCTTGTCTTCATCGCCGTATGGCTTGGGTATGACAAAAGTTATTTCCATATCGCCGTTTTCCCACATTCCGCGGGTCAAACCATAGCTGGCAGTTCCTAAACCGCCGAGGATATGAGGTGGAAACTCCCACCCAAACATTAATGCTTTCATTGTTCTTTTCTATTTAGAATGGGAGGGTTTATAAATCAAATTTTTTGAGGTTGCGGTTGGTGCGGAGAACTTCGGCAACGTTGGTTGCGTGGCTGATTGCACCGCGTCCCATAAATGGCGGGTTGGCATCGTAGAGCTGCGATAGCGAACCAATGCACCCTTGCGACATTTCATCTTCAAAGCCAATCATCATGCGGTCGATATATCCGACTCCGCTAAAGCCAAAGACCTTGAGATAGGCGTCGGCATAAAATCCCATCAGCCAGGGGCGAGCCGGACCTTGATGCAGCGCGAGTTCGCGGTCGGTCGGTGACCCAAGATAGAACGGACGGTAACCGTAGCTCTTTGGCGATAGTGTACGAAGTCCTTTCGGGGTCAGCAACTCGCGGGTTGCAACATCAAGCACACCTTTTCGTTGACGGCGGTCGAGCGGCGAATGGTCGAGACCGATAGCAATTACCATATTCGGGCGCACTTCGGGCGATGCAAAGTTGTTATCGACATAGTCATACAGATAGCCGTAATCGTTGAGGAATGTGTCGATAAACGGCTGTTTCATCTTGTCGGCAAGCGATTGCCAGCGAGCCACCATCTTTTTATATTTGGCAGTTTCGCCGAGGAGTTCGACTCCAAACATCAGGGCATTGTAGTAAAGCCCGTTGAACTCAACAAGATAGCCCGAACGCGGGATTACGGGATGACCGTCGATCGTAGAGTTCATCCACGACACCGGATATGATGTACCGGTGGTTGAGAGCAGCCCGGTTTCCGGGTCAACCGACAAGTTGGGGTGACCGTTGTCGATGATATAGTTAATGATTTCAGCAACATCGGCGCCATATCGTTTAACGGTTTCTTCCTTGCCAAAGCTCTTGCAGTATTGCTGGATTGCCCAGATTGCCCAGAGGGGAATGTCGGGTAGGTCGATTCCATCAATTTTGTCAGACTTCTCACCGTTCTCAATAAAATTTTTGAGAGCCTTGAGGGCAGTGCCCATAATCTTTTCAAAGTCATTACGATGGTTAATTGCCAGAGTGTTACCCGGCAGCGACATGAATGTATTTCGTGCAAGAATCTTTCCCCACGGATAGCCCGACAGCATATATTGGTCAGATCCGTCAGAGAGGTAGAACTGTTTAGCCGAATTTTTAAGGCAGTTGAAGAAACTTGAGCGTGGAGTACGCGATTCGAGTTCAGCTTCATACATTTTGTTGAGCGAACGTGGCGAAACCTCGCTGATACCTGCCGAGAATATGATTGACTCTCCCTTTTTGATTGAGATTTGGAAGTAGCCGGGAACCCAAAGGTCTTCGCTGTAAGGCACCCCTCTCTCAAGGTCTTTTACATATTCTATACCATTATACCAGTTCGGGTCATTAACCCATTCGGGCTTGCGGTTAAACTGCATGTAAAGCGTTGGTTGTCCCTGATAGAGACAAGCCGACACACCGTTGTTGACCTCTGTGATGTCCTTGTTAAGATTGTCGTTGGCAACGCACAGTTCGTTGACATCTCGGAACGCGAGGAACGGACGGAATTGCAGAATTGTCGGCGAATGTGCTTCGACGAGTGTGTAACGGATTAGGATTCGATTTTCCTTTGAGATGAAAACTTTCTCCTTGGTGAGAATCACACCGCCAACGCGATAGGTCATGCGGGGAACGTTTTCACAATCAAACTCTCTGATGTATTTATGTCCGTTCGGACTATAAACACCTCCGCGATAACGGTGGATGCCGAGATTAAACGGTGCACCGTGCTGAATGACAGTCTCGTCGAGCGACGACAGCAACACATGAGGGCGATAACCTTTGCCTTCGATTGGGATGACAAGGAGTCCATGTTGTTTTCGGGTATTGCAACCAACAATCGATGTGCAGTGGTAGGCACCTGCCTGGTTTGTTCGCAGCATCTCTTTTGGAAGCGATTGCTCGAGGTTGATCATCAAGTTTTTGTCAAACTTCAGATAACTCATGTTAGACTTGTTTATGGTATTAATGGTATAAAGAAATTTGCCACTAATTTAGTCATTATATTTGATTATGCGTCAAACAAAAGTAAATTTGTTAGAAAACTGTTAAACTTTTAACATTTATTTACAGAAATCAAACAAATGTCGTTGATAAGTAGGGTTGCACCCCGGTGCAACCGAGATGGTCACAAGTACGAAAAATGTAGAAAAAATATGCAATACAAAGAAAACTGCTGTTACCTCAAAATGAATTTTTCAAAAAGAATTTTATAATTTTGCATTTTTCAAGTGTTATATATAATAAAACAAATCTTAGGATAATATGACTGAAAGAATGAATAAAGAAAACCCTGATATTATATGGGATTTATATATTGCAGATGACAATGATATTGAAATTCCGTCGACTAAATCTATCTCAAGAACGAAATTGATCGAACATATAGAAAATTCAATATCTTGGTTTCGTGATGATAGTATATATTTTGAGGATGATGAAAACTTATATTTTTACTTGGACCTAACGAACTTGAATTGTACTTATATCGGATATGAAGAAGCTGCAAAATTACTACCAAAGCATTGTAGAATCCCACTGAAAGAATTATTAAGCGAAAAATTTTTTAACTCGTTTGGGGAAGCGTATGCAGATATGAAAAAAATTAAGAAATTCATTAGAGAAAATGTACCATCGGAACTGTTTAAAAAGAAAGCCAATGAAACTCAATAATTTTCATGATTTTTGCATAACATGTAAAAATAAAATCAACGAGTCAATTAGATTTAGCCAACTTGACTCGCTGATTTTGTACTTGTAATAGTACCCTGAGCCGGGATCGAACCGGCACGGATCGCTCCACTGGTGTTTGAGACCAGCGCGTCTACCAATTCCGCCATCAGGGCTTTTGTGGGTGCAAAGTTAATAAATTATTTTGAAAATATTGCTATTAGTTGAAGATATTTTTAATGAATTACACGTCGGGCACCTTTATAGCGACTGCTGTAGTATGGTGCCGAGGTTTTGTCGATGCGTATTCCGCCACTCGATGCCGAGTGAATGAAGGTTACAACACCTTTTTCATCGGGTTCTGAAATAGCAATGCCTACATGTCCGATTCGTGAGCCGATTTCACGTCCATTGAAAAACAGGAGATCGCCGGGGAGAATTTCGTGATGATTAATATGTTTACCATCACAAAATTGGGCACTTGACGAGGTTGAAAGTTTATATCCAAATTGATTGAAAATATAGCTCGTAAAGCCTGAACAGTCAAATCCGGCAGGGGTTTTGCCTCCACTGCGATATTGAGTGCCAATATATTTTTTGGCAGTGGAAATAAGGTCGTTGATTATGATATTAATTTTATTTTCTTCGATTTTTTCACCAAAGAGCATTTCCATCCCGGCTGCTATTATTACCTGGTCGGAAGATGTGTCATAAAGTCGGTTTTCAACAATTAAATCAGAATTATTTAATTGTTTAATTAGGGTCTGTTGGTCATCATTGTTGACCGGTTGAGCAGCAAGAGTGCTAAAGCTCATAACTGACAAAAAGAGTGATACAGCTATGCTTGTGTTTGGTTTCATAGGAGATAAATCACTGAGGTTTTTGTGGGTATAAATAGACTCTTAATTGTAGAAGATGATTTTGACTTTATAACATAAAATGGTTTTAAAAAGTTCGACAATAGTTTAAAAAAAATTCAATAATCAGTGAATGCATTTCACGAGATAGTCGCGAGCCATGTCCCAGGGGATAATTTCGGGCTGACCGGGGACAAGATTTACGGGATGCTCGTTGAGCAATGTAGCAACATAGTATTTGCTCGATTTCTTTGCCTGGAACAGTATCATCTGGAGGTTGGCAGCCATCGGTACAACATAAAAGTCATGCCAGTTTTGGGCTACGGTCTCAAAATCGTCGGTGAAGTAGTCGCACCCCGGAACTTTCATCAATGATAGCAAGGGCATGAGGGTTTCGGCATGTCCAAAACGGAGCTGAACGGTAGTGGTTCGTGCGCTTGGTTTCATAATGAAAAGGTCGGTCGAGACGATTAGGTCCTGAAGCAGGGGCGACGCGATGTCTGCGGGGATTGTCGAAACCGAGGTGGCGGTGCGCTGAAGATATTGACGCAGGTTGAAACAAGACCAAAGGGCGGTGTATTCTTTGTCAGAGAAGAATCGGGGACCGTCAGCCGGCATCGACATTGCGCTCAATCCTGCCAACACATAATATTCAAGAAGGGCAGCATCGCGGGCATCATCGTCCGATTCAAATTTATATTTCTTGCCGACAACACGATAGATCGGGTCGAGCGGAATTATCTTTTTGATATATTCTTTGTAGGACTTCTCCCACGCTTTATTTTTAATAAATGAGATATAGCTTTGGTTGACATCAAAAAAGCGCATGAGTGGCGATGTGCTTCGACCGGTGAGAGTGGCGATTTCTGATGTGTTGTCGAGTTCGTCTATTTCATGCACAAACGAGAACATGCTCATCATTGCTCGTGGCGAATAAGATGAGATTGCGTTGATATTTTTGCCTTTGAAAAGGGTGGGAAATGTCTTGACCATTCGTTGGGCGATGCCGCGGTGTTCTGCCATTCCGAGCGAGTCGAGCGCACCCCAGCGTCCGGTCGATTGCTTGATGACTTCGGCTGTTATTGCTTTTAGCTGACGGCCCAGCTGAGTTATGGTGCCGAGCGAGTCGGCGCGGTTGAGCAGTTTCATCAATCCGAGAGTATGAGCCGAACCTGCCGGATAGCGTGCGCCGTGGCGACCGACATGGTTGATGAAAACCGGGGTCAGCGAGTCGGGATAGGTGTTTAATTTTTCAGGTGCGGGATAGGGTTTGAGGCTACCTTGACAGTTGACGGGTGAAATGGTTGGAAGGGTTGCCGACAAACAAACCGGAATCAAGAGTGCCGCCCCCGATATCATGGCGACAAAAAGATGTCGTATTTTTTGCATGACTTATAATTATGTATTAAATTTGAATTTAGAATACAAATATAGTATAAATGAATGAAATAAAAGAAATCGAAACCCTATTATCTGAAAATCGGCTTGATGAAGCCCTGGATATAATTGATAAGATGATCAAGCAGGGGAGCGATAATCTCGATTTGCTCTATTTTTACCGAGGCAAGGTCAACTGGCGCAAAGGGTTTAACACTCAGGCTATAACCGACTATGAACATTCGGTAGCCATTAACCCAAAAAGCAAAGCGAGCCACGCTTTAGAGATGGCTCGCAGTGTAATCGATTTTTTTAATCCCGACTTGTTAAATCCGTGAGGATTACTCGCCGGTTGATTCCTCGATATGCTTGGTTTCTTTGGCAGGTTCGATGGCGTGAGCGGCCTCATCGGTCTTTTCAGACCCGGTTGCTGCCGCGGCTCCCATTGCAAAGAATGAGTTGAGACCATATAAAATCATGCCGACACCGGTGATTATAACCATCAGATGAATGTCCTCAAGAAGCGAATCGCTACACATCATTATAACGCCACCGACAATCAATACCACCGGAATGATATAAAGCCAGCCCGATAATCGGGCTTCTTTATAACCGAAAACCATCACACAAATCTGAGTGATACCTCCTATAATAAGAATCAGGGCAAACAGATAGACAAGAATCGTGCCGAAGAACGGAGGGTAGAAAAACATTGCCAGTCCGATCAACACTCCGGCAATGCCCGAAATCCAGCCCGACAAACGGGTGAAAGAATTTCCTTTTCGTTTGCTGCTGTGGTTCATCATTACAAACACGTTTATAACGCCGGCAATAAAAAAGCCACAGCCAATTATCTTGACAATCGTGTGGTCTAATTGAGGACGGTCGCTGATTATGCACAAAATAACACCTAAAGCAATTAGGATGAAGTTTGTCAAAACTGACGCTGAATTTTTCATAATTCTATCGTAATTTTTTTCAATTTGTTATATATATTATATAAACAATAATCAAACTGATAATGTTGTAAATTTATGATAAAAAACATGTTCTGAATTAATTAACCAAAATTAACACTAACGTAATGGAATAATATTTATTTTTGCAGACCTATTGAAATTTAACCTTATAAAATACCCTTAAATTTGAAAAATATGACAGAAAAATTTCGCACCGAGAGCGACCTTATCGGCGCTCGTGAAGTACCTGAATCAGCTCTTTATGGTGTTCAAACCCTTCGCGGAATCGAGAACTTTGAAATTTCAAAGTTCCATTTGAATGAATACCCCGCATTTATCAAAGGTCTTGCTATCACTAAGATGGCAGCCGCTAATGCAAACTATGAGCTCGGTCTTCTCACCAAAGAACTCCACGATGCTATCGTTCAGGCTTGCCAGGAAATTCTTGACGGCAAACACCACGAACAGTTCCCTATCGATATGATTCAGGGTGGTGCCGGTACAACTACCAACATGAACGCAAACGAGGTTATCGCTAACCGTGCTCTCGAAATCATGGGTCACAAACGTGGCGAATACCAATATTGCTCACCCAACGACCATGTCAACTGCGCTCAGTCAACCAATGACGCTTATCCGACCGCAATCCACATCGGTATGTATTTCTCTCACCTCCGCTTTGTTGAGCACTTCAAAGTGTTGATCGAAGCATTCCGCAAAAAAGGTGAAGAGTTCAAGAACATCATCAAGATGGGTCGTACTCAGCTCGAAGATGCAGTTCCGATGACTCTCGGTCAGACATTCAACGGTTTTGCAAGCATCCTTAACGACGAAATCAAACACCTCAACGAGGCTGCTGAAGATTTCTTGACCGTAAACATGGGTGCAACAGCAATCGGTACAGGTATCTGCGCTGAACCCGGATATGCTGAAAAATGTGTTGCAGCTCTCGGTAAAATCACCGGCTGGGACATCAAACTTTCAGGCGACCTCGTTGGAGCAACTTCTGACACATCTTGCCTCGTAGGCTATGCTTCAGCCCTCAAACGTGTGGCTGTTAAGATGAATAAAATCTGTAACGACCTCCGTCTTCTCGCCAGCGGTCCCCGTTGTGGTCTCGGTGAATTCAACCTCCCCGCAATGCAGCCCGGTTCATCAATCATGCCCGGTAAAGTTAACCCTGTTATCCCCGAGGTTATGAACCAGATCTGCTACAAAGTTATCGGTAACGAACTTTGCGTAACCATGTCGGGCGAAGCTGCTCAGATGGAGTTGAACGCAATGGAACCCGTTATGGCACAGTGCGACTTTGAATCGGTTGACCTTATGATCAACGGTTTTGAAACACTCCGCACCCGTTGTATCGAAGGCATCGTTGCCAACGAAGACCGTTGCCGTGCTCACGTTCACAATTCAATCGGTGTTGTTACCGCTCTCAACCCTGTTATCGGTTACAAAAACTCAACCAAGATTGCTAAAGAAGCGCTCGAAACAGGTAAACCCGTTTATGATCTCGTTCTCGAACACGGAATTTTGACCAAGAAAGATCTTGACACAATTCTTGCTCCCGAAAACATGATCAAACCCGTTAAACTCGACATCAAACCACTCAAATAAAATAGCTTTTTGAGTTATAAAAAATTATCCCGGCTGTCTTTTCGATAGTCGGGATATTTTTTGTATGTATTGCCAAATGTCGTGTCGCCGGTATTGAATTAATTTGATAATTAGTCATTTTGGCAAATAAAAAGGAAATTTTTGCCAATATATTTGACCTAAATATATTAATTTTGCAAAAAATTCATCTATTAGTTTTCTATGTCTGTCACTTTTCATCGCATTATCTTAATACTTTTTGCAATTATAGGTTCCTTTTCAGTGACCGGTTCGGCTCAGATGGTTAATAACGTCCGTGCTCAAAAAATCAATGTCGATAGCCTGCGTGCCGAGTATGACAAAGGTCCATATTTTGGAATGTATAAAGATAATTATTTCATTTTTGGTCCGTCAATCGGGCCTAAGCCAACCCGAGAAAATACAAACGTAAAATTTCAAATCTCAATTCAGCAAAAGCTTACCCGTTCGGTTCTTCCGTGGGGGACATATCTCTATCTCTATTATACCCAAAAGGTGTTCTGGAACATCCTCCAGGAGTCGTTGCCTATGACCGACCTCAACTTCAACCCCGGTCTCGGCTTGGCAAAACCGCTGTTTTCCAACGGAAGATATCTCGGTAAACTAACTCTTCAACTTGAGCATGAGAGTAACGGTCGCGACTCAATTTGGTCACGCTCTTGGAACCGCCTGACCTTTGGCGCAAGCATCTGGCTCGATGAGATATTTATGGTTCACGGCAAAGTGTGGGTTCCGTTTATCGACAGCGGCAATAACAAAGATCTGTTGAAATATTATGGTATCTTTCAGTTTGGTAGCCAGTTCATGACCTATAACCGCAAGTGGAAATTTGGCTTGATGCTGATGAAACGTCAAGGATGGAACTTCAATTTCAACTTCATTGGCGAGGTAAGCTACAGCTTCTCCAAAAAATCGGACTGGGGACTCTACCTACAATACTACAACGGCTATGGCGAGGGTTTGCTCGACTACAACAAGTTCCACTCCCAGCTCCGTCTTGGAGTCATCTTCCGCCCCCTGATGTTCAGCGATTATTAAAAATCAAATTCTTCGAGGGTCATTGTTGAGAGTTCTTGGATGCGTGGAACAAGGCGTTTAAAGTGTTCCGATTCCATGTGGGCTTTCTAAAATGCAATATTTTAAATTGAATATTCTCTTGTTTCCCCCCAAAAATTCTGAATAATCATGCGTTCATAGAACATTTATTTGTTGAGGGTTATTTTGGAATGGTTTAGTTTGTTATTTACGCGATTTTATTAATTTTGCACTGAAATTAAGTCATAACCCGAGTGCTTGCTACCTCGTTAAAAACAAGATTTATGAATAAACTGACTTTTTCGCTTCCCTATTTGGTGTTGACTACGCTATTTTGTGTATGTCTTATCATCGCCAACCTCATTGAGATTAAAACTGTTGACCTCGGTTGGTTCACGATTACGGCAGGGGTGATTGTTTTCCCGATTTCCTACATTATTAACGATTGTGTTGTTGAGGTCTATGGACTAAAACGCGCTAAGGTTATGATTTGGCTCGGATTTGGTGCCGGGTTATTTGTGTCGCTGATGCTCCAGTTGGCATTGGTACTTCCCGGCGGAGCCGAATGGACGCGCCAGGAATCGATGGTTGATATTTATGGAGCAGTTCCGCGCATAATGTTTGCGAGCTATGCCGCTTTTTTGGCAGGATCGATGGTTAATGCGCTGGTGATGAACCGTATGAAAATCAAGGACGGCAATCGACGTTTTTCGATTAGGGCTATCGTGTCTTCGCTGTTTGGCGAGGGAATTGATTCGGTGATATTCTTCCCGATTGCTTTTGGCGGAATCTTTTCGGTTGACACTATCGTTTCGTGTATTATTACACAAACATTGCTGAAAACCGTATATGAAATATTCATTTTGCCGGTGACTATCGGTGTGGTGAAAAAAGTTAAACAAATCGACCCGTCAGCCGACGAGGGGTCTCTCGATCTCGCGCGTATTAAATATGTGTGGGTCGATCTTGACGATACAATCTGGGATTTTGCTAATAATTCCCACACCTCGTTGGCGACCTTGTTTGAGCGTCATCAGCTCGACCGCTACTTCAAGGATGTTGATGCGTTTCGCGAGATCTATTACCGTCACAACCATGCGCTGTGGGATGTTTATAACCAGGGCAAAATAACCCGAGAGTTTTTGCAACGTGAACGTTTCATGCGTCCGTTGCTTGAAGTCGGCGTGCCTGACGACGAGGCGCAGAAGATGTGGAATGATCTCCACGTTGACTATCTCGACATTTTGGGTAGCCATTCAAAACTGATTGAAGGTGCTCGTGAGCTTCTCGACACACTTCGCGCGCGCGGATATAAAATAGGTGTAATCAGCAACGGTTTTAAAGGCATACAATACAACAAGCTGAAATCATCGGGACTTGACGGATGGTTTGACGAGATTGTGTTGAGCGACGAGATTGAAGTCAACAAGCCCGACCGTCGCCTGTTTGAGTATGCCCTTAAAAAAGCAGGCGCCACCGCCCGCGAGTCGGTCATCATCGGTGACAACCGTATGACCGATATTCACGGGGGAGCACAAGCCGGATGGCAAACCATTTATTTTAATCGTGACGGAAAGAGTCCCCAATCAGACGAGGCAAACCTCACGGTGACCAATTTGCACGATCTAATCGGGTTATTTAATCAAAACAAACGTTAAAATATACGAAACTTTGGGTAGAAAACACCTCAAAACATACTTTAATTATAAAAAAGCTGTGTCGTAAACCTTGCAATTGAAAGATAATTCGTATATTTGCAAGCTGAAAAATAGACGAATTAAATTTAAAACTAATCATACATTTATTAACTAAACATGCAAAACAAAGGGACTTTAGGAAGTGTAATCGCCGGAGTTATCGCGATTTTCCTCGTAATTGTCTGTGTTTTCTATCTGTCGTTCTCGTTTGCGAGCCGTCATTTTGAAGGAAAAGCAGAGCAGTATGCAGTGAAAGTTGCCGGAGAAGCCGGTGTTAATTCCGACCAGTACACTAAAGCTTACAAAAATTACGTCGATTCGCTCGGCAAACAGCCTTTCTATCTTGGCTACAACTACAACGAAGTTCAGAAATGGGGCGTTGGTCTCGGTCTTGACCTCAAGGGTGGTATGAACGTTATCCTTCAGGTTTCGATTCCCGACCTTCTCCGTTCAATGAAGAACGCTGACCCAGACAAGGCTTTTGCTGAAGCTATTGTAGCGACCGACTCTGTATATAATGCCGGTAAAACCGACGACTATGTTCAGGAGTTTGTTAAACGTTATCGCGCCCTTAACCCCAACGCCGACATGTCAGTCGTGTTCAATGGTATCGTTAAACGCGGTGACTCGGACAACGCTGTTGTCTCAACCCTCAAAAGCGAGGTTAAAGATCGCGTTGACAACTCTGCAACAAACGTGCTCCGCAGCCGTATCGACGCCTATGGTGTGGTTTCACCCAACATCCAGGTGCTTCAAGGCAAAGACGGTCAGATTCTTCTCGAACTCCCCGGTGTTAAAGAACACCAGCGTGTCCGCGACCTATTGCTCCGTTCAGCCAACCTTGAGTTCTACGAAACTTACAAAGCTTCTGAAGTAGCAGCCGCTCTCCAGAACCTTGATGCCGAGCTTCGTCGTTCAAACCCCAACGGTCTCTTCAACTACTTTGTAAATCTCGAAAATGCCGATTCTCCAATTATCGGTTATGCATTTGCTCAGAACCGCGAGAAAATCGACACTCTTCTCAACTCGGCTGAAGCTCGCCGTTACCTCCCCAGCAACCTCAAACTCCGTTGGGAAGTTAAACCTCAGATCGTTCAATTCAACGACACAGTTTCAGGCAACTCTAAGAAAGACGCTGAGCTCTATCGCTTGATCGCGCTCAAAACAAATAACGGTAAACCCGCTCTTGACGGTTCTTGCGTAATCGCAGCATCATCTGACTTTGACAACCTTCAGGGTAATGTTGTTTCAATGACAATGAACAACGAAGGTGCAAAACAGTGGGCTCGTATCACCGGTAACAACATCGGTAAATCAATCGCCATCCTTCTCGATGACTATGTTTACTCGTTCCCCAACGTTAACTCAGCTATCGAAGGTGGTCGTTCTCAAATCACCGGTAACTTCACTGTTGAAGAGGCTCAAGACTTGGCTAACGTATTGAAGAGTGGTAAGATGACCGCTAAAATCGATATCATTTCTGATATGGTTATCGGTCCGTCACTCGGTCAGCAGGCAATCAAAGCCGGATTCCTTTCATTTGCTATCGCTCTCATTCTTCTTATGATTGTGATGGGCTTCATCTACGGAATCATCCCCGGTTTGATCGCTGACCTTGGTCTTGTATTCAACCTCTTCTTCACATTTGGCATCCTTGCATCGTTCCAGGCAGTGTTGACCCTCTCGGGTATCGCCGGTATCGTTCTTGCTCTTGGTATGGCAGTTGACGCTAACGTTCTTATCTTTGAACGTACAAAAGAAGAGCTTCGTGCAGGCAAAAACATCAAAACTGCTATTGCCGACGGTTACAGCAACGCATTCTCAGCAATCTTTGACTCGAACCTCACCTCTATCATCACAGGTCTCATCCTTCTCTTTTATGGTACAGGTCCTATCAAAGGTTTCGCTACAACCCTTATCATCGGTATTGTAATTTCATTCTTCACTGCAGTGTTCCTGACTCGCATTGTCTTTATCGTTGGTGGTAAAACAAAAGCGTTCCAGTCACTCACTTTCGATACCAAACTTTCACGCAACTTCCTTCAGAATACACATATCGACTTCATTGGCAAACGCAAAGTTGTCGGTGTAATCTGCGGATTGTTTATTGTTGCCGTTATCATTTCGCTCTTTGCTCGCGGTCTCAACCAGGGTATTGACTTCTCGGGTGGTCGCAACTATGTTGCAACATTTGAACACCCCGTCAACACCGTTGAACTTCAGCAGGCACTTCAGTCAGAATTTGACGGCTCGTCAGTTTCGGTAATTACTATCGAAAGCTCTAATCAAGTTCGTATCTCGACCAACTATAAGATTAACGAAGAAGGTCCCGAAACCGAACAAGAAATTGTTGGTAAACTATTCAACGGTTTGAAACCCTACCTTCGTGACGGTATGACAATCGAGCAGTTCTCAACTACCGACAACACTCAAGGTATTGTTTCTTCTCAGAAGGTTGGACCGACCGTGGCCAACGACATGCGTAACGATGCTTACATTGCTGTCTGCCTCGCACTCATCGCCATGTTCCTCTACATTCTTATCCGATTCCACAATGTGGCATTCTCAGTTGGTGCACTCGCAGCCGTTGCGTTTACCGCATTCTCTATCATTGGTCTTTACAGCTTCTTCTATGGAGTGTTCCCGTTTGCAATGGAGATTGACCAGAACTTCATCGCTGCAATTCTGACCGTTATCGGTTATCAGATCAACGATACTGTGGTTGTGTTTGACCGTGTTCGTGAAAATATCGCTCTCTATCCCAAGAAGCCTTTCGGCGAACAAATCAACACCTCTATCAACTCGACTCTCTCTCGTACAGTGACTACATCAGGCACAACACTTCTCGTGCTTCTCTGTATCTTTGTACTTGGTGGTGACTCACTCCGCAGCTTCATCTTCGCGATGATCTTCGGTGTGATTGTCGGTACTCTTGCCACAATGTATATCGCATCGCCCGTTGCTTATCTCATTGAGAGCCGTCGCAGCGCTAAAAAAGCATAACTTAGCTTAAATTAGATAATTAGCGGCGGGTCGTTCTCTAAGAGAGAGCGACCCGCTCTCTTTAATCAAATCATATTATCGTTTATATCGAAAATTTGATTATCTTTGCACAAATATAATTTGACTTATGGATTTATTTGATAAAATTTCAGCCGACATCATGGCTGCAATGAAAGCCAAAGATCGCGTCAGACTCGAAGCTCTCCGCGGTGTAAAAAAAGAATTTATCGAGGCTAAAACAGCCGAAGGCGCCGGCGGTGTGCTCACCGACGAAAACGCTATACGCATCATGACCAAAATGGTTAAACAACGCAACGAGAGTGCCCGCATCTATCGCGAAAACAATCGTCCTGAACTTGCTGAACCCGAGCTTGCCGAAGCTGCTGTAATCGAGGAATATCTTCCCAAACAGTTGACCGAGGCTGAACTCGAAGTCGAGCTCAAAAAAATCATTGCTGAAACCGGTGCAACTTCGCCCAAAGAAATGGGTAAAGTGATGGGTATCGCTACCAAAGCACTTGCCGGTCGTGCCGACGGTCGCATGATTTCAACAATGGTAAAACAGCTCCTTTCTTGAAAAAAACGTTTTAATATAATATTGTCCAATGCTTACATTACAGCAAATAAAGGCAAACCCCGACGACATTGTCCGCCGTTTGGCAATTAAAGGCTTTGACAGTAAAAAAGCCATTAACGATGTTATTAGTCTTGATGACCAACGTCGCGCCCTTCAGTTGAAAAACGATAACCTCGCTGCCGAACTCAACAAATCGGCTGCGATGATTGGTCGTTTGATGAAAGAAGGCAAAAAAGAAGAAGCCGACCAGGCTAAAGCTGAGGTTGCATCGATAAAAGAAACTCAAAAAGAAATCGCAGCTCAACTCGACAGCACCGAACAACAGATTCGCGAAATTCTTCTTTCGGTTCCTAATGTTCCTTGCAACATGGTTCCCGAGGGTCGTTCGGCTGCCGACAATGTTGTAGATAAAGAGGGTGGCAAAATACCTAACCTCCCCGAAGATGCGCTTCCCCACTGGGAACTTGCAAAGAAATATAACATCATCGATTTTGACCTTGGAGTGAAAATCACCGGAGCCGGATTCCCTGTTTATATCGGTAAAGGTGCACGTCTTCAGCGCGCGCTCATCCAGTTCTTCCTTGACCGTGGTAATGAAGCCGGATACACCGAAATTCAGCCACCCTACGTTGTCAACGAAGCATCGGGCTATGGCACAGGTCAGCTTCCCGACAAAGAAGGTCAGATGTACTATATCAACGAGGACAACCTCTACCTCATCCCGACCGCCGAAGTTCCCGTAACAAACATCTATCGTGACGAAATTCTTCCCGGCGATTCACTTCCCCGCAAAAACTGCGCTTATTCAGCATGTTTCCGTCGCGAGGCAGGTAGCTATGGTAAAGATGTTCGCGGTTTGAACCGTCTCCACCAGTTTGACAAAGTTGAAATCGTTCGCATCGAGAAACCCGAAAACTCATACGCTGCGCTCGAAGAAATGAAAGACCATGTTCAGGGCTTGCTTGAAAGCCTTGGATTGCCTTGGCACATTCTTCGTCTTTGCGGCGGTGACATGAGTTTTACATCGGCTATCACTTTTGACTTTGAAGTGTTCTCAGCCGCTCAAAAACGTTGGCTCGAAGTTTCATCAGTGTCAAACTTTGAAACCTATCAGGCAAATCGTTTGAAACTGCGTTATCGCACCCCCGACAAGAAAACTGCGCTTTGCCACACCCTCAACGGTTCGGCATTGGCGTTGCCCCGTATCATGGCTGCGCTTCTCGAAAACAATCAGACACCCAATGGTATCGTTGTTCCCGAGTGTCTCCGCCGTTATACCGGTTTTGACATCATCGACTGATATTAATTCAATCAATATTCTTGAAGTCGTGCCAAATTGGCGCGACTTCTTTGTTTTATGTTCTCAAAATGTATTCTTTTTTCAGGAAAATTACACAAAATAGACCATGTTTTTGTTATATACAAAAAAATATCATAACTTTGCGCAATTAAACTTGCCGGATTATATCCAATAAAGAAATTATCATGAGAGTAAGACTACATCACGAAGGAGTAAATATATTGGTTGTCAGCTTCTTGATTTTGCTGGCTATCAATCTTTTCGTGTGGCTGGTTTTGAGAGTTGCACCTGCGGTTCCCATTACTGTCACCGTTCTTTCGGCAATCATATTCCTTCTCATTGTTAATTTCTTCCGTTCGCCGAAACGAAATTTCACGGGCGATCGTAAAAACGTTGTAGTGGCTTCAGCCGATGGTACGGTTGTTGCTCTTGAAGAAGTTTTTGAAGATGAATATCTCCATAAAAATGTGATTCAGTTGTCAATTTTCATGACAATTCTGAATGTTCACGCCAATTGGTTCCCTGTTGATGGTGAGGTTATTTATACTGCTCACCACAACGGTCGTTTCTTGTCGGCTTATCTGCCAAAATCAAGTACCGAAAACGAACGTTCGACTGTCGTTATCCGTGCTACAAACGGTCAGGATGTTTTGATGAGGCAGGTTGCCGGTGCGATTGCCCGACGAATCGTAACGTATGCCCAGCCGGGCGTGGAGGCTTCAATCGAAGACCACATGGGTTTTATTAAATTTGGATCTCGTATTGACCTTTATCTCCCGCTCGGAACTGAGATTTTGGTAAAAATAGGAGATAAAACAACCGGAGGTATCACCACTGTGGCTCGCCTCCAATCTAACGACGACAAATGCTGAATAAAATTATCAAGTCAATCCCCAATACAATCACCTCGTGTAATCTTCTATCGGGTGTTGTAGCAATATTTTTTGCTTTTCATTTAACAAAAGAAATTGGTCCGCTTTTAGGTTATCAATGGTCAATGATTGCTATTTTTGCTGCAGCAATTTTTGATTTCTGTGACGGTGCATCAGCTCGCTTGTTAAAAGCATATTCACCCATTGGTGCTGAACTTGACTCACTTTCTGACCTCGTAAGCTTTGGAGTTGCTCCGGCAATGTTGCTGTTAAATACGCTTTTGCTCATCACCGGTGGTCACTGGGTTAGCTTTGTGGCTTTTATCATCCCTGTGTTCGGCGCACTCCGACTTGCCAAATTCAATGTTGATACCACTCAAACAACCTCGTTTTCAGGACTTCCTATTCCGGCAAACGCCATTTTTTGGATTGGCTTTGTTGCATGGGTGATGGCAAACGGTAAATGCCCCGGTACTCCGTGGCTGATTGTAATCATCCTCTTCGTGTCGGGATTGATGGTTTCAAACATGAGAATGTTTTCACTCAAATTCAAGAATTTTAAATTAAAAGAGAATTTCAGCCGCTATGTAATCATTGTTGCGGCTATCGTTTCGGTGGTGCTTTATGACGTTGCCGGACTGATGTGGACAATCATTCTCTATATCTTTATCTCGGCAGTAACCAAAAAGTATATTGCCTGACGCATTGCCGTCCGGTTAAAAAATACGCCATTTTCTCTCAACCAATATGAGTATATTTTTGTTTCTATTTTTGGCATTCCTCTTCTACTTTATTATTCTCCCGATAATAAAGGGAATGATGTTTGTGTCAAAAGTCAGAAATCAAACACGCGACATGTTCAATCAAGCCACCGGCCGCGGCAGTGGTAAGAAACAAAACAACAGTCAGCCTCAACCAAAACAAAAGAAAATTGACCCTAACGTTGGCGAGTATGTCGAGTTTGAAGAAATTGAAGTCACCGCTACCGATTCAAGTGGTAACACAACCCATGTCAACTATCAGAAAGAGACTCAGATAACTGATGTTGAATGGGAAGAAATCGGTTGATAAACATAATGGGTTTGTAAAATGAAAAATAAGAATAAAGAAATATTTGAATTTCTCGGTCGCCTTGCTGTAAACAATAACCGCGATTGGTTTAAAGAGCATAAAAGCCAATTTGACGACTTGCGTCAAAACTGGATGGAACAGCTTGAACTTCTTCGTTCAAAAATGAGCGTATGGGATCCTGACCTGTTGCGTCAGCCTCTTGCCGACCTCCCTTACCGCATATATCGCGATACACGATTCAGCCCCGATAAAACTCCCTACAAAACATATTTTGCAGCCGTGTTGTCGCCCTGGGGTCGTAAATCATGGCGTCCGTGCTACTATTTGCAAATGGGTGCAAGTTCATGGTCAAAGTCTGGATTGTTTGGCGGTATGTATTGTCCACCTGCCGACGTCCTCAAGAAGGTTCGTGCTGCTATAGTTGACAACATCGAGGAGTTTGAGGAAATTATCAACCAGCCCGAAGTGAAAAAACTCTTTCCCGGATGGTTTGGCGATGCCTTAAAGACTGTCCCTAAAGGATATGACCGTAACCATCCCCAGGCTGAAATTCTCAAGCAAAAAGACTTTGGGAAAGCCCACATCGTTGACGACAAATTCTTTTTTGATGACAGCTGGATTGAGCGTACATCTGAAATTTTCAGTGTGCTGAAACCGCTGAACGACTTCTTTAACTATTCGATTGACGAGGAGGAACAGCGCACCGACTTTTGACGACCACAATTCATCTATTTACAAAACAAATATAACACGACAATAATATGGCAGAAATCAAATCAATTGGTATTCTTACGTCGGGAGGCGATGCTCCCGGTATGAACGCCGCTATTCGTGCGGTCACCCGTTCGGCTATCTATAGTGGATTCAAAGTGTATGGTATCTACCGTGGCTATCGTGGCTTGATTTCAGACGAAATCGTTGAATTTCACACCCAGAATGTTTCAAACATCATCCAAATGGGTGGAACAATTCTGAAAACGGCCCGCTGTAAAGAATTTGAGACTCCCGAAGGCCGACAGCTTGCTTACGACATTCTACGCCGCCACGAGATTGATGCGCTTGTAGTCATTGGTGGTGATGGTTCTCTCACCGGTGCCCGTATTTTTGCCAACGAATTTAACTTCCCCATCATCGGCTTGCCCGGTACAATCGACAACGACCTTTATGGCACCGACACCACAATCGGTTATGACACAGCTCTTAACACCATTATGGAGTGTGTCGACAAAATCCGTGACACGGCAACCAGCCACGAACGCCTCTTCTTCATCGAAGTAATGGGACGTGACGCCGGATTCCTTGCCCTTAACGGCGCAATCGCCTCAGGTGCCGAAGCAGCCATCATTCCCGAAATCTCAACCGAGGTTGACCAGCTTGCCGAACTCATCCAAAACGGATTCCGCAAAAGCAAGAACTCATCAATCGTGCTTGTGGCAGAAAGCCCTGTGACAGGAGGCGCAATGGGACTTGCCGAACGTGTTAAAAACGAATATCCCGCCTACGACGTGCGCGTCTCAATCCTCGGTCACCTTCAGCGCGGTGGTTCACCAACAGCTCACGACCGTATCCTCGCCTCACGCATGGGAGCCGCCGCCATCGACGCCCTCCTCGATGACCAGCGCAACGTCATGATCGGTGTCAAAAACGACGAAATCGTTTACGTTCCCTTCACCAAGGCAATCAAAAATGACAAACCCATCAACCGCGAGCTCCTCGACACCCTCCGTCGCCTCTCAATCTAAACATTTTTAAACAACCCTATACAAGTTTGCAAAAAGGTTTAATTATCCCTTTTTGCAAATTTTTTTAAATACAACAATGTAAGATAATCGTAAATTATTCTAAGATTTTTTGGCAGAATAACAATTATTAGTTAAATTTGTGGCATAATTTAACATTTAGAGATGGTTAGAATTGGGTATTTACTCGTAATTGCAATTTTGATGTCGGCTTGCTCGACTTCGCGTTCATCTCTAACTTATTTTGAGGATATTGACAGTCGAATTGCTGAGTTTCAGATAGATACGGCTAATTTGATAATCGCTCCACATGACGAACTTATGATTTCGGTGACCTCGTTTGTCCCCGAAGCTACAGCTCAATACAACCTCCCTCCAACCAATTTATCAACTTCTGAAAATACGCAAATATCGACTACATATGCCATGTCGACTTATATCGTCAACACTCATGGCTATATAGATATTCCCTCGGTTGGCCCTCTCAAGGTTGAAGGACTAACTACCAACCAACTCACTGATACATTGGTTGCTATAATTTCAAATGAGGTTGTTGACCCGAATGTGAGGGTTCAATTGGTTAATTTCTCGGTTAATGTAATCGGTGAGGTCAAGAATCCCGGTCGATTTAAGGTAAACAATCAGCGTATTTCTATTCTTGATGCGATTGCAATGGCAGGCGATCTAACAGAGTATGGTCAGCGTGACGGTATTCTTCTTATTCGTGAGTCGGATGGCAAACGTGCGGTTCATAAATTGAATCTGAACAGTGCTGAAATTCTCAACTCGCCTTATTTTTATCTTCAGCAAAACGATGTTGTCTATATTGAGCCTAATAAAATCAGGAAGGACAACTCAAAATATAATCAAAACAATGCTTTCAAGCTGTCAGTGACATCGACAATCGTGAGTGTGGTCTCGGTCATTGCGTCGCTTGTAATCGCTCTTACGGTCAAATAAAATGTCTCCCAACACTCAGCAAAGCGACATCATCCAACTGCGTCCCATTCTTTTGAAGTGGTGGAACGCGCGATGGTGGTTTGCGTTGTCGGTGACGGTGTGTTTTATAGCTGCATTTTTATTCTGCAAAATCCGCACTGAAAAATATGAGATTCATGCCAGCCTGTTGATTGAAGATAAGGATAAATCAAGTCTCAACGAAATATCAATCAGCGACTTACTTGGCAATAAGGGAAATGTCAATGACGAGCGTTTTATTATCGCATCTCATGCCCTGATGCGCGAAACCGCCCGGCAGCTCGGACTTGAACGCACCCATCTTGTCGCTCGTGATTGGACCGGTAAACGCCACTTATATCGTGACTATCCTCTTGATGTCGTGGCAGATGAAGGAATTGCCGATACACTTCGTCAGTCCTTAGAATTTAAAATCAAGGTTGCGAAAGATGGAGATGTTAAGGTTAAAACATATCTCAATGGTGATAAAATTTCGACTGTGGCGGCTGATTCATTGCCCATTATAGTTAAGACTCCTTGTGCCAACTTTAAAATCTTTGCTACTCCTGACTATCGAAAAGGCAAACCCGTTTCATCGACAATCATCTACGAGGGATATGACGCTGTTGCCGAAGATTTGATGGAAGATATTTCAATCGAGCCGGCATCGAAGAAAACCAACGTCATTAAAATTTCGATGCCCACCCATGACATTGACTATGCCCGAGACATCATTAACACGCTGGTTAACAGGTATAATATCCGTTCGATAAGCCGACGTAATGAGGAAGGAAATAGAACAATCAAATTCATTGATTCGCGTCTCGAACTGCTGACCGGCGACCTTGCCGAAACTGAGGCTGAAGCCGAATCATTCAAGAAAAACCGGAATATTGCCGATATTGCTGGCGAAGCCGAATATCAGACCTTGAAAAAGGGGAAGGCCGAACAAGCTCTAATAGAGGCGAATACCGAGACTGAAATTCTCAAGATGGCACTCGATTTTCTGTCTCAACCACAGAATGCCTATCAGCTATTGCCTGCTTCGTTTGAAAATAAAGCACTTCAAGAAGCTATTGACCAGTATAATAAGCTGATTTTGAAGCATATCAATCTTGAAAAGACCGCACGTCCAGGCAACCGTCAGCTTGAGATGTTGTCTGAGCAGATTGATGCTCTGAGGGCAAATATCACCTCGTCGGTGTCACGAGCCTATCAAAGTAGTATGGTCGCCGTGAATCAGTTGAAATCGGAATATGAGTCTGCTCAGTCTAAGCTCGGTGAGATTCCAAGTCAGGAACGCGGATTCAGAGACATTTCGCGACGTCAGATGGTCAAAGAAAAGCTCTATCTTTTCCTATTGCAGAACCGCGAACAAACGGCAATGATGCTTGCCAACGCAACTCCCAAAGGCATTGTTATCGACGAGGCTTTTGCACTGAAAGAGCCCTTGACAATGAAGAAACGATATATCTATCTTATCGCTCTTGTAATCGGACTGATGATTCCGCCGGTCGTTATCGCTATCAAAAGCCTGCTGAGAAACAAATTCTCGACGCTTGATGAGTTACGGTCGTTGACAACGCTACCCATACTGGGCGAAATATCGCTAACCCGCTCGACATCTCCTATAGTAGTTTATCAGGGAGCCCAATCGTCGGCTGCCGAATTATTCCGTCAAATCAGAAGCCATTTGCAGTTTATCATACAGCCCAAACGTGGAAACGTTATATTGATAACATCGACATCGTCGGGCGAAGGCAAGTCGTTTATATCGGTAAACCTGGCGGCGACTCTCGCCCTCAGTGGTAAAAAAGTCATGGTCGTTGGTGCTGACGTGCGCAAGCCACGACTTGCGACCTACCTTTCAATCACTGAACATCGTCCCGGTTTGACAGCATATCTCGCTAACAATCATTTGACTCCGGCTGACCTGATTATTCCGGCTGATGATAGCCGATTGTTTGATGTAATTTTGTCGGGAGCGATTCCACCAAATCCTGCCGAACTGTTGCTTAGCAACCGCTTGGACAAGCTGTTTGAATATCTTGCCGGTATATATGACTATATTTTGATTGATTCGGCGCCGGTAGGAATGGTCAGTGATACATTTACGCTCGACCGCATTGCTCAAGCCACAATCTATGTTTTGAGAGCCAACAAGACAACCTTTGACGACATCAATTTTGTCAATAGTCTTGCCGATGAAAAGCGCCTGACAAACATCGCTTTAGTCCTTAACGGAACTATCTCAAAAAAGGGATATGGATACGGCTACTCAGAAGACTGAATTTCGGGCATCGTTTAAAGAATACGTCGCGCCGACAATCTATTTAGCGTCGCTTTCGTTGTATGGTCTTCAGTTCTATCCAGCCATCATCGTCACTCTTTTTATGCTCATTCAGAGCTGGGAAAAGAACCGCATCGAGTTTATTGTACGCTTTACTCTGCTTGTCGGATGCTACGGATTTACCGACCCTGACCGCAATTTTGGCTTCAAGCCGTCAGATGTTGCTATAGTTTTGTCGTTCATAGCGTTTCTTTTATATAGAAAACGTGGCGTCGTGCGATACATAGCTTTGATAATTGTGGCATATATCGCTGTTATGATAATTTTTGCACTGTTATCGTCAGAGTCTATGTCAATTCAACTACTCCAGATAAGGAATTACAGCTCGATTATCTATTTGTTTTTTGTGCTGTATGTGTGGGCTGATTTGCGGTTTGAAATTGACAAGTTGTGGTATATCGTTATTTTATATTCGTTGATAATATGTTGTTTCTACATTATCGACGGATTTATTTTGAATGGCTATGTGATGATTCCCAACACCGTCATGTTCAGCAACAACACCTCCTTTTTCTATGACATTAATTGGGCACCATTCTCGCTCCATTTCACCAGAAAATATCCTCCCGGACTTTATTTGTTGTCGTTAGCGGTTTATCCCGTTGCGAGATATTATAAACTCTCAATAACCCAATGGATTATAGTCGGATTGGCACTGATAGCGTGTCGTACGATGACTTTTATAGCCGCACTGGCTATAGGGTATATAGTTTCAGCCGGATTCACTCGTAGATTTTTGAAATATTCGTTTGCTGTTTTGGGTTGCTTCGGTGCTCTGTTTTTTGTTGATAAAATCACTGGTAATCACTTGAGAATAGCATCAACCGTTGACCAATTTACCAATTTTGTGATGCCCGAGGAACAGATTGACGGTGAGCAGATTGAAGGACTCGTCACTTTCGGTTCGGGGCGACTCGAGCAAGTCATTCCCAAGCTATATCACCAAGCCGAGTCACATTGCCTACTCACCGGATTCGGCTTTCTGCATCCACAGAAAACAACAGCACAACAGTTTATAATCGATAATCCTCTTTACTCAGACATTTCCGTATCAGAAGAGGTAGTCACCGGGGTTGAAGTAACTCAAATTCAAACTGTTCTTGACATGGGGATAATAGGGTTTGTGATACAAACCTTGATATTTGTCATTCTATATGCAATCGTCAGAAAGAGTCCGGTCTCTCTCTATTTCGGCTCAATGCTTGTGATTTTCTTTGTTGCCGGACTCGGAGGCTTTTCGGGATGGATTAACTACCCCTCGCTATTTTTAATAGCAATATCGCTTGCAGCAACCATCTGTCAAATGAAATCAACAACCGAGCCATGAATATCGTGCATATCATTTTCAACATTCGTCCCGGTGGGATGGAGCATTTTCTAATCGACTTGGTCGAGGCTCAAAGTCGGCAAGATAATGTGACTGTCGTTATTGTCAATCGCAATAATGACAATTTGATGATGCAACGCCTTGAACAACACTGTCGTTTAGTTGAAATTGGGCGACCCGAGGGCAGTTACAATCCGCGTTATTTTATCAAGCTCAACCGGGTTTTGAAACAGCTAAAGCCTGATGTTGTCAATTTTCATGACCGCCGACTTGGCGCAATGATACTCAAGCACCGAGATGTTAGCTATATTTTCACATGTCACGATATGCTTCAACCGCCCGGATTTGCTCGTCGTGCCGATAAAATAATAGCAGTGAGCGGTGCGGTTGCCTCATGGTTGGGAACAAACTACGGACTTAAATCAACAGTTATACCAAATGGAATTGCTGTAGATAGAATAGCCCGGCGGGGTGCAAGAGATTTTATAAAGCCAATCAAGCTCGTGACTGTCGCCCGACTTGACCACATTGTGAAGGGTCAGCACATTCTCCTTAAAGCCGTTGCTCAATTACAAGCCGTTGATTGGACACTTGATTTAATAGGCAACGGACAATCTCGAATCTATCTCGAAGACCTCGCCAATCAATTAGACATCAAAGCCCGAGTAAAATTCATCACAGATATTGACAGGGAGGAAATTTTAGGGCGGTTGTCGGGTTACGACATCTTTATACTGCCATCGCTCAACGAAGCTTTTTCTATTGCTCTTGCCGAGGCTATGTCGGCATTAGTTCCTGTAATTATCTCTAACCTTGACGGACCGAAATTGATAGCCGATAATGGCAAATACGCGACAGTTTTCACTCCATGTGATGTCAATGACCTTGCCCGAAAAATAAGAGAGGTAATTGCTGACTATCCAACCGCATATTCCAAAGCCGTGGCTGCCCAAGGTTTTGTCAAAGAGACGTTTGGCATTGACAAAACGGCAACCCGATATCGAGAGTTCTATAATAAAAAATGAGCCGTATCGGTTGATACAGCCCATTCTTTATCATATTATTCTGATTAACAAGCTTATGCTTTGTCTTTTGAACCAAGAACGTATTCGATTTTGTGTTTGTAGAGTTTTTCCATTTCGTCACGAGCCGGACCGAGGTATTTACGAGGGTCGAATTCGCCGGGTTTATCAGCAAACACTTTACGAACAGCAGCAGTCATAGCAAGACGGCTGTCTGAGTCGATGTTGATTTTGCAAACAGCGCTCTTAGCTGCTTTGCGGAGCTGTTCTTCGGGGATACCGATTGCATCGGGGAGTTTGCCACCGTTTGAGTTGATGATGTCAACATATTCCTGGGGAACTGAAGAAGAGCCGTGGAGAACGATGGGGAATCCGGGAAGTTTTTCCATAACTGCATCGAGAACGTCAAATGCCAATGGGGGAGGAACGAGGTGACCGTTAGCGTCACGAGTACACTGTTCGGGAGTAAATTTGTATGCACCGTGGCTTGTACCGATTGAGATAGCGAGTGAGTCGCAACCTGTACGTTTAGCGAAGTCGATAACTTCTTCGGGGTTGGTGTAGGTGTGGTGGTCTGAAGAAACTTCATCTTCAACGCCGGCGAGTACGCCAAGTTCACCTTCAACGGTTACATCATATTTGTGAGCGTAGTCAACTACTTTTTTGGTAAGAGCAACGTTTTCTTCGTAGGGAAGGTGTGAACCATCGATCATAACTGAAGAGAAACCGCTGTCGATACATGATTTGCAGAGTTCAAATGAATCACCGTGGTCAAGGTGAAGAACGATTTGGGGATGTTCCCAACCAAGTTCTTTTGCATATGCTACAGCGCCCTGAGCCATGTAACGGAGAAGAGTTTCGTTAGCATAGTTGCGAGCACCTTTAGAAACTTGAAGAATAACAGGAGAACGGTCTTCGGCAGCAGCTTTGATAATAGCCTGAAGCTGTTCCATGTTGTTGAAGTTGAAAGCGGGGATTGCATATCCGCCTTTGATTGCTTTAGCAAACATCTCACGAGTGTTTACCAAACCTAATTCTTTATAACTTACCATTTTTAAAATTTGATTATATTGTTGTATAAATCGTATTCAATTAATTGTGTGATGCGCTATAGTTGGGCGCCTCAGCGGTGATCGAAACGTCGTGGGGGTGGCTTTCGGCAACACCGGCATTGGTGATTCGGGTGAATTTAGCATTGTGGAGCGCTTCAATGTCGGGCGCACCACAATAACCCATACCGGCGCGAAGTCCGCCAAGCATTTGATAAACCACTTCATAAAGCGATCCTTTGTAAGGTACACGAGCTGCGATACCTTCGGGAACGAGTTTCTTTGTGTCGGTTTCGTTTGCCTGGAAATAACGGTCTTTTGAACCCTTTTCCATAGCTTCGAGCGAACCCATACCGCGGTATGCTTTATATTTACGTCCGTTATAGATGATTGTGTCGCCGGGTGATTCTTCAACACCTGCCAACATTCCGCCAAGCATTACTGAATAAGCTCCGGCTGCAAGTGCTTTGACAATGTCGCCTGAATAGCGGATACCACCGTCGGCGATCAAAGGAACGCCTGTGCCTTTCAATGCTTTGGCAACGTCATAAACAGCTGAAAGCTGAGGAACGCCAACTCCGGCAATCACACGAGTTGTGCAAATTGAACCGGGACCGATGCCGACCTTAACGCCGTCAGCTCCGTTTTCAACAAGGTAGCGAGCTGCATCGCCGGTTGCAATATTACCGACAACAACGTCGATCTGGGGATATTTTTCCTTAACCTGACGCAATACGTTAACAACGCCCTTAGAGTGACCGTGAGCAGTGTCAATAACAATTGCATCAACTCCGGCAGCCACAAGCGCATCAACACGCTGCATAGAATCGGCAGTGACACCAACACCGGCAGCTACACGCAAACGACCGAGAGCATCTTTACAGGCATTGGGTTTATCCTTCGCTTTAGTGATGTCTTTATATGTGACAAGACCCACGAGGTGACCGTCATTATCAACCACCGGGAGTTTTTCAATTTTATGTTCCTGGAGAATTTTTGCAGCCTCGTCAAGATTAGCCGAATCTGTTGTTGTAACGATATTTTCAGATGTCATCACCTCGTCAATCAAACGATTGGGGTTCTGCTCAAAACGAAGGTCACGGTTAGTAACGATACCGACAAGGAAACGATTGTCGTCAACCACAGGAATACCGCCGATGTGATATTCTTCCATAATTTTAAGCGCATCGGCAACGGTCGAACCGCGTTTAATAGTCACGGGGTCATAAATCATACCGTTTTCAGCGCGCTTAACAGCGTGAACCTGACGGGCTTGTTCCTCAATCGACATATTTTTGTGGATAACACCGATACCACCCTCACGAGCAATTGCAATAGCAAGTTGCTGCTCGGTCACAGTGTCCATAGCCGCAGAAATGATAGGAACGTTTAACGTAATGTTTCGGGAAAATTTCGTGCCCAAGTTCACTTGATAAGGTAAAACCTCAGAATAGGCAGGAATAAGCAGGACGTCATCAAAAGTAAGCCCGTCCATTTTAACTCTATCTGCAATAAACGACATAAATTATACTTTTAATTTTATTGCATGCAAAGGTATTAATATTTTGTGAGATGACAAAATTTTACCTCAGAATAATATATTTGAAAAAATAGGGTTACCTCGCGGCAACCCTATTTACTGTACTAAAAGTACACCCTTAGTATTTTAAAGTGTTTCTTAATTACTGTCCAACAAGTGAAGCATCAGCTTCTTTATTGTAATCAAACTCGTTGGTAGGAATAGCTGCACGCCATCCATTCATAAAATCGGGTTGATATGTTGCTGCCAATGCTGCGGGGAATGATCCCATATTTGCCATATCATCCTTTTTAAAGGTTCTGAAGGTGATAGGTTCAGCCCAACGTTTGTAATCGAAGAAGTTAAAGCCTTCGCCCCAAAGCTCGATACGACGCTGAAGTTTAACCTCGGCAAGGAGTTCAGCACCCGCACCGCTGAAGCTGTATTCAGAGTCACGTTTTGCCATAAGCTCTTTCAAGCAGGCGAGTGCAGTTGCATCGTCGCCATTCTGACAAGCTGCTTCAGCTTCGATAAGAAGCATTTCGGCGCTACGCATATAGGGAACCCAACAAGAGGTGTATCCGTCATCAACACTCTGGAACTTAAACTGAGTTCCAAAAGCCAAGCCATATTTATTGAGGGCGTAAATACCATCTTTCTGAGTTGAAGCAGAATAGAGGATTTGTTTACCATATGCCTTGATAAAGTTCCACATTGCAAGGTTCTTACCTTTTGGTTTAGTACCGCTACCGGTAATTGAGAAGAGGGTTGATTGGGGTGAATAGATACTGTCAACAAAGAAATCTTCTGCTGTAACCTCATATTTCTTGGCAAGATCAGGGGCATGTTCAACGGTAAGAGGTCCAAAGTAGAGACGTGAACGAACGTCGGTAGCTTTCATCTCTTTGTAGAGGTTATATTCCATAGCGCAGGTATAACCCCATGAACCTGAAACGTAGTGACCGTTGCAAGCATAGTGGTTACCAAAGTTCCAATAATAGATACCGAGGGGATCGTGTGCCGGTGACCACATTGACTCAGATGTATCGGTAGAGAAACCGTTCATATAGTCTTCGGGGTCCATAATGGGGTAATTCTGACGGGCATCATGAGCCATCTTCTGAGCAGTCTTATAGTCGTTTTTCAAGAGAGCGAGACGAGCATAGATACCGCGGGCAACGTCTTCATTAACATAGAAGAGATCATCGCCACGTTTCTTTTTAGTTAGCTCAAAGCAACGGAGCGCTTCGTCAAGATCGGCATACATCTGATCATAAATCTCGTTACAGGTGTTAAACGGGTGATCGTTTGGCTCGCCGGCATGGATTCGAAGTACGAGAACATACTTATTACCGTTATCTGAGTCAGCCCAGCGCGGAGCAAATACCTGCATAAGGCGGGTATAGGCGTGAGCACGCATTGTTAAAGCCGAAGCTTTAAGCCAGAGCTGGTTGCTGTCGGTTGTGTCATCATCGATGTCAGCTAAAATAGAATTTGCCGAGCCGATGAATGAATATGCATAACGATACATCCATGAACCCCACCAACCGTTTGGATACCGGAAGTTCCCAGGTTTGATACCCGCCCTGACGTAAGC
>JAIDRE010000037.1 GCA_029061925.1 Muribaculaceae bacterium
ATAGACAGTTTAATAGGTTAATCTATTTTGGGTTAAATCTATATAAATATTTATAGATTTATAACAAGAGTAATCTTGTTTTAGTTCAAGGAAACGTGAGGAATTTATCGCTTTATGGTGATAAAAATTTTCAAGAGTCAAATTTTACTACAGCCTGACGCAAGATTGTCAATCGTTCGAGTAACGAATCCATCAGGTCAAGTCGAAGCATATTAGCGCCATCGCTCTTTGCTACTGCCGGATTTTGATGTGTCTCTATAAAGATTCCATCAACACCGACCGCAATTCCGGCTTTAGCTACGGTTTCGATAAGATCAGGACGACCTCCGGTTACGCCTGCCGACTGATTTGGCTGTTGAAGAGAGTGAGTAATGTCTAGAATCACGGGGCAGCCGTTTTTCTGCATTTCTGGAATGCCACGATAATCGACCACCAAATCCTGATACCCGAATGTTGTGCCACGTTCGGTCACAGTAACTTGATTATTACCTGCATCGCGAACTTTCTCGACAGCAAACTTCATCGATTCTGGCGAAAGGAATTGTCCTTTCTTGATATTCACCATTCGACCGGTTTCGGCTGCGGCAACAAGCAGGTCGGTTTGACGGCAAAGGAATGCCGGAATTTGAAGAACATCAACATATTCCGCTGCCATCTGCGCTTCATTAACCGAATGAATATCAGTAACAACCGGAATATGAAACGTTTCTTTGACCTTACGGAGTATTTTCAAGGCTTCAATATCGCCTATTCCGGTGAAAGAGTCGATGCGTGAACGGTTTGCCTTGCGATAACTGCCTTTAAAAACATATGGAATATTAAGTCGTGATGTGATTTCACCAACCTTCTCGGCAATTTCCAACGCCATTTGCTCGCCTTCGATTACACAAGGACCTGCAAGCAGAAAAAAATTGTCGGTTGACGATGATTTGAGGTATTCGATTATATTATTCATCATTTACTCCTTTTTCTTTAATTGATTCAACACATGAAATGCTGTGACTCCCGCGAGCGCAGCCGATTCGGTTCGCAACCGTGCCTCGCCGAGCGATACGGGGATATATCCGGCATCAAGTGCTTCTTTTATTTCTTCTTTTGAAAAATCGCCTTCGGGTCCAATCAAAATCGATACAGAACGTCCCGGCTCATACTCATTGACCAAGTATTTACGCGGAATTGACGGGTCGCAATATGCAATAAAACGTTGTTCTGATTTGTCGTTCTTGATAAATTCACTTATGCGTGTCATCGGTTCAACTACCGGCAAAACAGTTTTAAGCGATTGTTTCATTGCCGACACTACAATCTTTTCGAGACGCTCGGTCTTAATCTCCTTGCGCTCGGAATAGCGGCACAACAGCGGAACGAAGCGGTCAATCCCCTGCTCTGTCAGCTTTTCAAGCATCCATTCGATGCGGTCAAGATGTTTTGTCGGAGCGACTGCAACTGTAATTGGTGCCGACCAGAAAGGGGCGATATGCTCTACCGATTCGATCGTCACGGTTGCACGCTTTGCATGGTCGCTTTCAAGGATACAGTTAAATCGGTTACCCTTGCCATCAACCACGACAAGCGGGTCGCCCGGTTTTATTCTCAGTACTCTGACTGCGTGAGCCGAGTCGCTTTCGGGCAACGTCAATGTCGATTCTATATCAGGAGCATAAAACTGAATCATCAGGCTAACAGATACTTATTTAACATCAATCATTCCCGTTGCATCAGCTTCTTCAGTAGCATGTTCGATTACTTCGGCAGCAGTCGGCTGATTTTCTTCTCGCGGATTTTTGAAGAATATCAGGAACAGTACAGCCACAACAAGCGCAAATCCGGCAAAGATAAGCCAGGATGTGCTCCATCCTGCTACCTGGTCAACCGAACCTTGGGGCAAGTCATAAACATAGTGATTGATAATCGCTTGAGCCGCCAGCGTACCAATGGTTGCACCAATACCGTTTGTCATCACCATGAAAAGTCCCTGTGCACTGCTTCTCATTGAGACATCAGTACGACGGTCAACATAAAGCGAACCCGACACATTGAAAAAGTCAAATGCGATACCATAGACAATCATTGACAATACGAATAACCACACGCCTTCGCCGGGATTACCTATTCCAAACAAACCGAAACGGAATACCCACGCCATCATTGACATCAACATCACTACCTTGATTCCAAATCGTTTGAGGAAGAACGGAATCAATAATATACAAAGTGTCTCACTGATCTGTGACAGCGAAATCAATGCATTTGCATTTTTAACTCCCCAAGTGTCAGCATATTCAGAAATATTTCCGAAACTTTGAATGAATGGGTTGGCAAATCCGTTTGTGATCTGCAACGAAACGCCGAGCATCATACTGAAAACAAAGAACAAAGCCATCTGGCGATCTTTAAACAGCGAGAACGCTTTCAAGCCGAGCGCATCGACAAGCGAAGTCGAGCCCGTACCCTTGCTTACGGGACACTTCGGCATTGTTAACGCATAAACCGACATAACAAGGCTTAACACGCCCGAAGTCAATAACTGATAGCAGTTGTTTTGAAATCCGGTAAAGTTCACGAAAAGCATAAGGCAGATAAAGCCGATTGTACCGAACACGCGGATTGGCGGATAATGTTTCACTGTATCCAATCCTGCTTTTGTCAAAGCCGAATAGGCAACCGAGTTAACCAGTCCGATTGTCGGCATAAAGAACGCAACCGACAGTGAATAAAGCAGGAACAACGGACCGAATTCCACATTGTCACCTGCCTGTATGGCATACACACTCGCTCCAATCATAAACACACCGGCGAGCAAATGACACAGGCTCAACATTCTTTGAGCCTGAACCCAACGGTCGGCAATTATACCGATCAGCGCCGGCATAAAGATTGAGACAATACCCTGGATAGCATAGAACCATGCAATATTGGTTGCCAGACCGATACCAACAAGATAACTGCCCAGCGAAGTTAAATAAGCTCCCCAAACTGCAAATTCTATAAAATTCAGTATAGCGAGACGTGTTTTAATTCCTTTCATTGTTTTTTTGTATTAAATTTAATTGCAATATATGTGATGTTTATGTTTTGTTTACAAATCGAAACCCGATATGTCAGTATCTGAGTCAGAGTCGGTTAACCCTTCTTTCTTTTGCCGGAGTATCTCGCTGACACGCGCCGCCTCTTCATAATCTTCTTTTTCAATACAATGGGAAAGCGTGCGCTCAAGTTCTTCGATACTCATTCGTTCAAGCGGAACTTCCGGATTGAAAATATCCTCTCTTTCATCTGTTTCTTCGCCATCATCCGGGTCTTTGTCGTCATTTTCTTCGGGCGATTCCATAAGAAACCCGGTTTCTTCGAGTATCTCTTTCGTTGTATAAATCGGTGATTTAGACCTTATTGCAATGGCAATAGCATCTGACGTACGCGAATCGAGCACAATCTGTCGCTCGCCGTCGCTGAAAGTTAATTCCGAGTAAAAAATACCGTCTTGAAATTTATAGATGAAGACTTCGCGAAGTGTCACACCAAAACCATGGGCAAAGCTGACAAAAAGATCGTGTGTGAAGGGACGCGGCGGATTCATACCTTGCATTTTTATAGCAATTGACTGAGCCTCGGGCGCACCGATCACGACCGGAATGCGTCGCGGACCGTTATCCTCAGCCAAAATCAGCGCGTATGCTCCTGTCTGAATCTGACTGTATGACAAGCCGAGTATGTGAAGTCTGACTCTGTTTTCCATCTCGTTTAAACCTTTAGTTTGTCAGTATTCCGACCGGTTATCACACCGCTGCCATAGCACAATCGCGAGTCTTTGTCATAGATGACCGCAAATTGACCGGGTGCGATACCTTGAACAGGCGTTTCACTCTCAATCAGATACTCGCCGTCTTCCTCTGAAACTCGCGTCAGTCGGGCTTTCAAAAAAACGGGTGTGTGACGGTTTTTAAATGTGATTTCCACACCGTTGCAGTCACCTTGCCACGGATTACCGCTGATAAAATGCATCTGTCCGATATGTATTTTTTTGCCGTACTGTTTCTCGGTGTCATAACCGTTTGAAACATAAATGACATTGTCACGCACATTTTTTCTGACGACATACCACGGTCCGCCGCTCAGTCCGAGTCCTTTGCGCTGACCGATTGTGTGAAACCAGTAGCCGTGGTGCGTACCGATTTTTTTACCGGTCTCAATTTCGATAATCGGACCCTCTTTTTCGCCTAAATGACGTTTTATGAAGTCATTATAATTGATTTTTCCGAGAAAGCAGATGCCCTGGCTATCACGTCTGAACGCATTTGGCAGATTCGCTTCTTCGGCACGTCGGCGCACCTCTGCCTTGGGCATATCGCCGATCGGGAATATCGTATGTTTCAGTTGGTCATACGAGATGCGCGCGAGGAAATCAGTCTGGTCTTTCACGAGGTCAACACCGGTTGAAAGATATTCCACACCATCGACAATCGTCTTGGTCGCATAGTGCCCTGTCGCAGTCAGATCAAACTCGTGTCCCCAGCGCTGCTCAAAATAACCGAACTTGATCATCTTGTTGCACATCACATCAGGGTTGGGAGTCAAACCGAGCTTAACAGTATCAAGCGCATATTGCATCACGTTGTCCCAGTACTCCTGGTGCAACGACACAACGTCAAACGGCAGGTTAAATCTGCGCGCAATCAACGTACACATTTCTATGTCCTCATCGGCAGAGCAATCACCCTCACCGTTGTCCATCCCGATTCTGATGTAGAACAGATGAAGGTCAAACCCTTGTTCAAGAAGTCGCAGCACGCTGACCGCACTATCCACTCCGCCTGATATAAGAACTGCAATTTTCATCGTTACTCTGTAACTTTTTCAGGCTGTTTAACGCTCTGATTTAAAATCTGGAGCATATTCAGAAGTCTGTCTTTGTCAAGCGACTTTGACAGAATCTTCTGCTCGCCGGTCAGATAGACAATTACGGGCGGATTTGTCAGGTCAAACAGGTCACCGACCGATACCGACGAACCGACTGTCCATGTCGCCGGAAGGTCTGACGCCTTTGCAATCCATTGCGCATCAGGCTTACCCGGATAGATATTCAGCACCGTAATATAATCTTTTTCAATCAGTTGTTTAAGGTTATAATCAGCACTCAGGCGCACCTGCAACATGTGGGTCGAATTATTTTCGGGGTCTTCAAAGAACAACAAAACTCGCTTACCCTTGAGGTCAGCCAAATGACCTTTCGTGCCGTCAAGCTTGACAAACTCAAAGTTGGGCGCAATCATACCCTCCTGGGTGCTACCCAAAATTCGAGCCTCACGGACAAACGGTTTACGGTCGGCCTCAGGAATCTTTTTGCAATCGGCAACCGCTTTTGCAAACGGATAATAAAGCTGCTCGCTGTAGATTTCGCTTGTATCGGTCAACAATGTTGCACGAGCTATCTTACCCAGCACCAACAGGTTACGCGCATTGACCTTTTCGACGCTCTTTATCAGATTATTGATTGACATCATCGCCGTATCGACGCTCGCGTGCGCTACCATCGAAATATAGTCGCCAAAGGCTCCTTTTAAACGATCATGCGATGAAAACGCCGACTTGAAATTACAGTGATCCCAGAAATGCTCGGTCATGTAATTGCAACGGTCATAAAAATTTTCCATCGTTCCCGGAGGGGTCGGATATGGGAAATAGGTCTGATTGGCAGTCGTTTGCGCGCCGACACTCATCAGTCCGGCCGTCACAAACAATATCATGGAAATTATTCTGTTCATTTCGTTATTTTCGGTTTGTTTTCACATTAGATTACAAAATTAGTCATTATTAGTGAATTATCAAACCGATTAAACATTTTTAAGCCATTTGGCGTTTATATATCAGATAACATGATTTTATAACACCAAAATTCAGTATATTATGAAACGCATTATTCAGAAAATTTCATCAATGTTCCAAGAAGGTGCTTCGCTCTTATATCTTTCAGAGCTTGAACGCTGAACAAGAGCCCGTTCACCAAAAGAACAGGCTCTTATTTTTTCCACTTGAAATATTTCATCACAGGCACTAAAAACGGCGACACTTCTTTGTCATACATTTTTATACCATACAGAGTTTCAGCCATATATCGCTCATAAGTCATCACCCTCAGAGTCTGGCGCGCACGCGTCAGCGCAACGTACAGCTTTCGCGCATCTTCCTTTCGCTCTGCCTCTGTTTCCGACATAAAGAACGGATAAGTTCCGTCAACCGCACCAAAGATAATAACATCATCAAACTCAAGCCCTTTCGCCTTGTGAACGGTCGTGATAAACACACTTTCATCGACAATATCGCCCTCACACAAATCAGCCTCTCTGAACGTGTTCAGGTCACTGCCGATAACGTCTAACCGCTGACGCAACGACGACCTCACGTCACCAAATCTTCCATCAATAAATTTCACCACATACCGCAGTTTGTCAAGCGGTTCCGTGATAATTCTTCGCGCCGACAAATCATTGTAAGTTCTCATCAGCTCACCCGACAGCGGATGATCCGACTCTTCATAAAGTCTGCCAACCGCCGAGCGGTACAGTTCGGCATAGCGATCTCTGAATTGCTTTCTGAACTCAGCCGCCTTTGCGAGCAATTCTTCATGCTCGGCTCTGACTTCACGATTAAAATATTCTGTAAAATAATCAGCTACAGATTTTGTCGCAACTATATCATCATCAGCCAGGTGCGAATTTTCACCCTCCAGCTCAAACGCTGTGAGCAAATCTTTCAGCTTATAGCTGAACAGACGCGGGAAAAGCAATCGCGCCACCTTCAGCGTGTCAAATCGGCGCGATTTAAGTCGTGCGAGTCCTTCTGGACAATCCCGTTCAAGATTGTTTCTCAGTATGTTATAATCAAATTCTACGTTATGCCCTATCAGCGTCGCATCTCCGGCAAAATCCAGGAATTTTTTCAGACCCACCTCACGCAAATCATGCTTTGACCTGGCATACTCGGCGATTAACGGGTTAGGTATATCTCCCAACATCGGCGGAATCGCCCTGTTGGTATGCATTATAACATTAAGTGAATCAACAACTTTACCGTCCTTAACCTTAATAGCCGCAATCTGCACGATGTCGTCATGCTTCACGTCCAATCCCGTGGTCTCGGTGTCGAAAATCACGCACTCTTTGTTCGCGTAATCATCTGTGAATTCAATCAGATACGACCCTTCGTCATACATCAGCATATCGGTCGGCGACACACTCGATTCCATCATTTTTGCAATCGTTTTTCGTGCAAGCGACTTGGTTTTCACTAATTTCAGTCCAAGCAATATCTTACTCCACGCCAACGGGTTATGTTCATTTCCAATGAGCGACAGATGGCTCAGCAACAGTTGCATCGGGTCGGTCGCAAAAAAATCCGTACCCGAAATCTTGAAGTGCGGGAAATCGCCCATCGCCTCCGATAGTCGGTCTGCCTCTCGGTTGGTCGCCACAATCACCGCCATTCGCCGCTCTTTGGGCGACTCTTTGGCATGGCGCACCACCCGGTCAATCGCACCCCGGTCGTCAGCCGCACTCTCGATAATCATACTATCTTCCCGCGCCGTCTGCTCGTTTGACGGCGATGGCAACACACTCGGGTCAAGAGCAAAGTTGCTCACCGCATAACCATTCGTCATTTCAAGCAGATAGCCGGGCGAACGATAATTCTTTTCGAGACGACACACCTGTCCCTCACATTGCCGCTTGAGGTAGTTAAGAGTCTCCCCTCTCGCACCGATAAACGAGAAAATCGACTGCTGTTCGTCGCCCAGATATACCGCCACACTGTCATCCCCTTGCTCTACAAGAAGTTCGATAATCGCTAACTGCAGCATATTCAAATCCTGCACTTCATCAACCTGTACCCAGTTATACTGCCGATACCCACCCGTTTTCAGTTCATCGTATGATTTCAGCAACATATCGTCAAAATCAATGATACGATGCTCCAGCTTATATCGCTCATAGTCGCGTGCAAGCCTCAGAACACCCAAAATCGGACTGTGATAAGGACTGTCGCCAATCTTGTCAATCACCGTGTCGATCGTGTCATAAATATCGACAATTCCACTCTTTGACGGTGTCATTCCCAGTTCGGCCGCCACCCCCTTCATCGACTCAATTATCTCACGGTCAATATTTTGCAAAATTGCATCGGGATGATGATGCCTGAACTGATAAATCAGATGCTCAACGTTAAACGCATCGTCAATCAGTCGCGACTGGTCACGGCTCAGCCTCGATTTTTCATCAAAGCCCGCCAACTCCGACAACACCGACCGGCAATCCTGTTCATCCAATATTCCGGTCGATTTTTCAACGATTCCGTTCTCAAACAAGAAATGTCCACAAAACCGGTGAGTATTTCCGACAAAAACCTCCGATTCTCCACCCGTCCGCTGTTCGATACGCTCCCTCATACCGCGCGACGCACGGTTAGTAAACGTCAGACAAAGCATTTTCGACGGGTCACGCCCCGATTCGATTGCCCTCGCCACCCGTTCGGCGAGTATGGCGGTCTTGCCACACCCCGGCGGAGCCAGCACCAGGCAATTTCCACGGTCCAGATCGATTATTTTCTGCTGAAACTCATCAAATTTTATAGACATTGCTTGCGATATTTGTAATTTATCGCAAAATTAACAAAAAATTTGAATTAACACATTATTTATTATTAAACTCAAACTTATCAAGATGACGTTCCTCTGCCAGTTCGTGCATTCGGGGCACAATGTCATGAAAATGTTTCGTACCCTGGTGCGATGTCAGACTCTCCTCGTCGTTCCATGTCTCGCAAATCATCATTCGGTCCCGGTCACGCGCATCAATATATAGGTCATAAGCAACGCAACCACGCTCCTTTTTCGATTCTTCAACCAACTTCAGAGCCATTTCGACGAGCGCCTCACGTTTCCCGTGCGCCGCCTTCATAAAAGAATTAATTCTAATCATAGCTTATACATTAATTATATTATATATTAAATAGTATTATATAATACTAAAACACCAATAAACGTCGGCGGGTTCACTGCCCTCGCCATCGGACGCAATGACCTTGCGTCCCTACTCAGCTCCGGTCATCGCCCTCCTTTGTAGGGACGCACGGCTCGTGCGTCCACCGCCTCCCCCCCATTCATCTCGTGCGTCCACTACAATCTCTCCCAACTCTCCTGTTCTCCTGTCCAAACTCTTTTTTAACATTATTTAGCAATATTACTATTGCATACTATTGCACAATCAAAAGAAAAGGTGTAATTTTGCGTAATAATCCGTTGAAGTATAGGCATAAGCGCGCATTAATTAATAACAAAACTTATACCACGCGGATAAAAACATCTTTATTACTCTTACTATCAAAACTACCCTCCTACCGAGGAAAACTTAAAAAACGAACTAACTAAAACCCTATCTATCAAGATAAAAGCTAAATGAAACAATAATTTAATATCATTTCTTGATTAACAAAAATAAACAAAATAACAATTTATCAAACAATCAGGCTCTTATAATCGGTACTATAGAGGACGAATTCTGCCTGAACCATGAAATTTA
>JAIDRE010000038.1 GCA_029061925.1 Muribaculaceae bacterium
ATGTAGGGAGCAACCCCTACTATTTGAGTTTTTGGTTTTTATTCGACAAAATTATAAACAAATAATAAAACAACAAAATGGAATCAGAGAAAAAACAGTGTGGCGGTGCAAGAGCCAACGCAGGACGCAAAAAATTAGAAAACGCCCGTAATATTTCGGTAGCCTGTAAATTATCTCAAAAAACACTTGACTATTTAGGAAAAACTACAACCGACAATAATCAAAAACGATATAATAAATATATTGTTAGAAAAAATGGCAGATGAACAATAAAAAAAATATCCCCCAGATACAGGGGATAATTTTTTTTGGGGGGATATAATAAGAAAATTTGTCAAAAAAACAACTTATTAGCAATTAGCCTACTAACTGCCAAACCCTTGATTTTAAATGAATTAATCAATATTTTTTGTGTTTAAAGGAGGCTGTTTTATTCCCTTTCGATTAAGCGTTTGATATTCTACAGGGCTGATATATTGCGAGTTATGAGTTCTGTTTGTTTCATCGGGGATGGAATACGGGGTTGTTTTTGATTTTGCAGGCGTACTGCAGGACTGCAGGTTAGATTGAAAATTCCATACTGACTGCTGGTTTTCTTTGAATCACTCTTTAAACTAATTCGTCTTCTTCATCTTCGTCCGAATAGTTAAATTCAACTTTACTCTGTAGGATTATTTCATCTAATACTTGAAGAAGAAGCTCATTCTGTTCTACAGTCTGAAGGTAGTCCATTAAAGTGGGAATGTTGATAATTTCCTCTATGCAAGCTAAATATTTCTCTACGATAGCTTTTACTGGATATGTTTTAAGTGCATCAGATTCAAGTTTGCGTTTAATTTCATTTATTGAATCTGTTGCCTTGATTACAAAAGTAATAGGGTACTTTTCTATCTTTTCAATATCTAAAAAGTATTTCTTAAAATCAAGTGTTTCTGTTACCTGAAAGAAACGGCCAAGAGGTTTCATCACAAAGTCAATTCCTCCATCATTCGCATTAGTTCTACCTGTCTTATATAGCTTCAGGTTTTCGGCTTCAACCGTTTCCAGTTCATATCCCCAATAAATATTCTGTTCAATATAGTAATATTTTAGAATAGAATAACTGACTATTTCAAACAGCCTAGCATCTACATTAGGGGCAAGAAGGCTTCGAATGAAGTTCTTTATTCCTTCTTTATTTTTACTGCCTACTGTCTGTATCTGTTCACACTGGTTGATAAACCTTACAAAAGAATCCTGCTTCGTCTTAATATATTCATCAACTATAGCTATTACTGCTTCAGCAATATTATAGTGTTTTCTGTTTACATCAATCCAAAGAAGACTATCATTAACCCAATACCTATTTGTTTCCTGATTACGAATAATAGGAATAAGGCTATAAGTCGGGAAGAATTTCTGAAATTCAGAATTAGTTCTGTTGTTCAAAGAATGATTCTGCAACTTTGCGCCAAAAGGTAATTCTCGCTGCCTTTTGAAAAGATCTCTGAATATAGCCCCTTCATAGGTTGCATATTTACCTTTTTTTGCTTTGTGATAGCTGTGATTTATATAATCTTCTACTACAACATAGATAGAGTAAAGGTTTGCAAAGCTACCTCTAGCTTTAGAACCCTTATTAGCTGATTTAGTTTTTTCGTTAAGGTACTGAATCAGTAGACTGCTTTCTAAAACAGCCTCTGCATTTTTTCCAAAGAATGAAGTCAGCACATTTCTATTTGTGCTAGTAAAAGCGTGTTCTGTAACCATCTTCAAAAATCTAAGCCGAAAATACTGGGCTGTTCTATAGATTCAACTTTTATACCATTACGGTTTTTAACCTTTGTAGTTTTTGCTTCCTTAACTAAGGGTTCATCATTATATTCAGAAGCTAATCCTAATCTTCTAAGCCCGATTTTTATATATTCTTCCTGAATTTCTATGCTAATACTCCTTCTACCTAACTGTTTGGCCATAAATCCAGTGGTAAAAGAGCCTGAAAAAGGGTCTAAGACAGTATCACCTATATTAGAACTAGCTTTAATGATTCTTTCCAATAAGGCTATAGGTTTCTGCGTTGGGTGACTTTCATATTCTTCCATTCTATATCTCACCCTAGCAAAATCCCATACATTTCCTGGGATTTTTTGAGTATTATAGGGTTGAGGAGGATTCTTACGATAGTCAATAAGTTTTCGCTGTGAACCAGTTTTAGCTTCTACTAATATATCATCAGCGTTAAAAGTATAATTATTCTTATCTTTTACACAGTAAAGAATTGGTTCATACATTGAACCAAAATACTTTTTAGCTTGAACTCCTGAGCTGTCATAAGACCAAACTAAGCGTGATAATATTGTTAATTTATCTCTAAGAAAAATATCAAAATAGGGCATAAACTGGGTGGAAGTCATCACATAAAAAGCACCATTGGGTTTCAATTTGTTTACACAAAGCCGCAGCCATTTATAGCACCACTGTAAGTAATCTTCATCGGTTACCCACTTATCCTTCAAACCTGCAAAAACTTTGCCTATGTTATATGGGGGGTCTGCAAAAATCAAATCTACAGACCCATCAGGAACAAGATTTAACGCATCAAGCGCATCACCGAATAAGATTTGGTGATCCTCTGTGCCTAATATTTGAATATCATTATTTATCATTAAAGGTACTTTAGAATGCAAAGGTACGAAAAAAATAGCAATTTAGCCCTATTTTTAAGCTATGCTTCTCAAATACTTCCCCACTCGTGGTCATTTTTTCCCGACTGGAATGAAGTGCGGGGGCGATTCTCTCAAGACGGGCAAAAGCGACAATCCACGGAAAACTCAGGGAGTTAACCATGGATTGCATGTAACTGGTTGGCATAAATCCGTGTGGATTGCTTCAATGGGATGTAATTAGCTATAGTTCAGAGGGATCTGAATGAGCCTTTATTATTCCCACTCAATCGTGGCTGGTGGTTTTGACGAGATGTCATAGCATACGCGGTTTACACCACGCACTTTGTTGATGATATCGTTTGACACTTTTGCCATGAAGTCGTAGGGAAGATGCGCCCAGTCGGCTGTCATTGCATCGGTTGAGGTAACAGCACGGAGTGCAACGGCACGTTCGTATGTGCGTTCATCGCCCATTACACCAACACTTTGAACCGGGAGCAAGATTACACCAGCTTGCCATACTTTATCATATAAGCCCCATTCGCGGAGTCCGTTGATAAAGATTGCATCGGCTTCTTGAAGCACTGCAACTTTTTCAGGTGTGATATCACCGAGAATACGGACTGCAAGACCGGGACCGGGGAAGGGATGACGTGATATAAGTCGCTCAGGCATACCAAGCTGACGACCTACTGCGCGAACTTCATCTTTGAAAAGCAAACGGAGCGGTTCGCAGAGCTTGAGATTCATCTTCTCAGGAAGTCCTCCCACATTGTGGTGGCTCTTGATTGTTGTACCGGTAATTGAAAGCGACTCGATACAGTCGGGATAGATTGTACCCTGAGCAAGCCATTTCACATCAGTGAGTTTATGAGCTTCTTCGTCAAACACGTCAACAAAGCCTTTGCCAATGATTTTACGTTTCTTTTCGGGATCGGTTACGCCGGCAAGTTCGCTGAAGAATTTTTTTGATGCGTCAACACCAATCACGTTAAGTCCGAGACCTTCGTAATCGCGCATCACATCTTTAAATTCGTCTTTACGAAGCATTCCGTGATCAACAAAAATACAAGTCAAGTTCTTACCAATCGCGCGGTTAAGGAGTACGGCAGCCACTGAAGAATCAACGCCACCGCTAAGACCAAGCACTACCTTGTCGTCGCCAAGCTGTTCGCGCAATGCGGTAACAGTCGACTCGATAAACGACTCGGCATCCCAGTCACATTTGCTATGACAAATATCCTTAACAAAGTTTGAAAGAAGTTTTGTACCATCAACCGAGTGATAAACTTCGGGGTGGAACTGTACGCCCCAGGTTTGTTCACCTTCAACTTTAAATGCAGCATTTTTTACGCTATCGGTTGATGCAATGGTTTTAAACTCTGCAGGTACAGAGGTGATTGTATCACCGTGGCTCATCCAAACCTGGCTACCTACTTCGATTCCTTTAAAAAGAGGATCTTCAGGAGCAATCCAAGTCAAGTTGGCACGACCATATTCACGACTCGGAGCCGGTTCTACACTACCGCCCGAACTAAATGCCATAAACTGAGCACCGTAACAGATACCCAAAACAGGGAAATGCTTTCTGATTTCTGACAAATCGACTTTGAAAGCCTTCTCGTCATAAACCGAGAACGGCGAACCCGAGAGAATCACACCGATCACAGACTTGTCTCCAAAAGGAAACTTGTTGTAAGGCAAAATCTCACAATAGGTGTTAAGTTCCCTAACTCGACGCCCGATAAGCTGAGTTGTTTGCGAGCCGAAGTCAAGGATGATTATTTTTTCTTGCATAAGAATGACTGTTGGTTTTCTTCTGCAAAAGTACGATAAAAGGTTGAATTATGAAAATAGCCGGGTACTTATTTATAAATATGAGCCTATTCTCTATGCTACATCAACTTTATAACCGGCTTTGACGAGACGATAATCAAGATATTTTTTAACTGCGATTGAAACGACAGCAACGAGCGTTATCGGCAAGAAGTAGTGGTAGGCTCCCGACATCTCGATTGTAATGAATATAGCGGTCAACGGTGCGGCAATCACACCCGCCATAACACCTGCCATACCCATCAATGCAAAAATTGGCAACGGAATTTCAAGCCCAAAGCAAACCTTACATGCCAGCGCAAAGACAAATCCGGTAACGGCTCCGGCAAAAAGCGATGGGGTAAATTCACCCGCTACACCTCCGCCCGACATGGTCGCACCATTAGCCAGACTCTTTAACAAAAGCACACAACATCCGAGTGCAATCATCATAACCGATGAAATAGTTCCGCCATAAAACGGGAAATCGGCCCCCATCGTCGAGTCATTGCCGTTTATCAAGCCGATTATTGTGTCATAACCCATACTGAACAACACGGGAAATAGCATCACCATGACTCCGACTGACAAACCTGACAATACATTTGCTTTCCAACGATTTTGAATGCCTACAAAATATTTCTCGACACGATCTTTACTATAACTATAATAAAATGAGTATAATCCACAGAAACATCCAAGACCAACACCGATCGCTAACATTTCCCATGAAGGCAAACCTGAATAGTCAAATGTCACATCAAACGACATTCCGGCAAGTATAAAGGCTATTATACCCGAAGTCAACGAGCAGAGAGATAATAGAATAACGCCAACACGATTAATCGGATATTTCACGACCTCAACAGTGTACAATAATCCGGCTACAGGTGCTGTAAAAATTCCGGCAATACCCGAACCTGCACCACACGCGGTCATAAGCGTACGAGCTGAGCGAGGTATCAAGAACCATCTTCCAAAGTTGTTACCAATCGCCGCTGAAGCGTATGCTATCGGGTTATCAGGACCAGCCGAACCACCCATACCGAGGGTTAATGTATTGGCTATGATAGGCGCAACCATCAATTTTGCTGGCAACGGGCGCTGATGCTGTTGCAATTCATTTATAAGAACCGTAACATCTTTATATATATCGATTTTCAGAATATATCTAACGTATATTCCGGTAAGTAAAATACCGATAATCGGCAAAATAAGTAACCAGATATTGAGCGAACCGGCGTGCATATCCGGTCTGACAAAATCTGCGAGATGACTAATCAATATTTTCAGCAAATGCGCGGCACAACCGGCAACAGCACCAACAAAAGTTGCAACCATTGCCAGATAAACGTTGTCCGGTATATGACGGCTTCGCCAAGTGCAGAATCTAACTGCTCTACCTATTGTCATTTGCTTAATTTTTTTTAGTCTTGAAATATCGTTTATATCTAAAACAAATCCAACTTTATAAAAGTTGTCGCAAACCTAAATCAAAATGCATATTGGTTAATTAGTGTTAATAGGTAAATTTTTCTTCAATTATATTTTTTTATTTTCAAAATAATGCATACCTTTGTATCAGTTTTTCATGGTATTAGAT
>JAIDRE010000039.1 GCA_029061925.1 Muribaculaceae bacterium
ATTTAACTGAGCGGGCGGGTTTGCCTGCGTCGAGTGCTTCTTTGAACTGACGGAGCACTTCATATTGCATTTTAGCAACCTTGTCGCCACCGGTTTGAGCAGCTTTTTGGGTTTTGGCAATGCGTGATTCGATGGTTTCGAGGTCTTTGAGCTGAAGCTCATAGTCGATGATTTCTTTGTCGCGGACGGGATCGACCGAACCGTCAACGTGAGTGATGTTGTCATCATCAAAACAACGGAGAACGTGAATGATAGCGTCGGTTTCACGTATATTGGCGAGGAATTTGTTGCCAAGACCTTCGCCCTTGCTTGCTCCTTTTACGAGTCCGGCGATATCGACGATTTCGACAGTCGCGGGAACGACACTCTTGGGCTGGCACATCTCAACAAGTTTGGTCAGGCGGTCGTCGGGAACGGTGATGACACCGACGTTGGGTTCGATTGTGCAGAAAGGGAAGTTGGCTGATTGAGCCTTAGCGTTTGAAAGACAGTTAAATAGAGTAGATTTACCCACGTTGGGGAGTCCTACTATTCCACATTGTAATGCCATTGATATATGTATGGTTTAAATTTTCAAAGATATTTTTCGATGTGCAAAGTTACGAATTTTTGCGGGAAAACCGGCATTGTGATGCCTGATTACCACCATTTACCCATGTCTCAACAACCCGATAATCGGTAGTGAAACCGGCGTAGGGTGTCCAACCGCATCGGCTCTTGACATCGCTATCCCGGATGGTCGAAGTTTCTTTTTTTACGCGGACAATGTCGGCATAATAGCCTTCTTTAATGAATCCGCGGTGGCTGATGTCAAAAATCAGTGCGGGATTGTGGCTCATCAATGATACAACACGGGGGATTGTAAGACCCTCGATTTCGTTGGTCAGAGTCAGCATCAGCGGGAGCGAGAATTGGACACCGGGCATTCCCGATGCGGCTTTCAATGCACCACCTCCCTTGTCAGATGGCAAGTGGGGCGCATGGTCGGTGGCTATGACATCGATGCGTCCGTCAACAATAGCCTTGCGGAGTTCGGTACGATCGCTTTTCTCCTTGATTGAGGGGTTGCATTTTACTCTCGCACCGAATTTGTCATAATCTTCTTTGCCTCCGAAAATCAAATAATGAGGACAGGTTTCGGTGGTTATTTGTTTTGATTTGCAGTCGAGCGAGGGGATGAACATAGCGACTTCGTCGGCAGTCGAGAGGTGGAGCAGGTGGAGGCGTGCACCGGTTTGTTTTGCTAAGTCAACGGCTTGGCGGGCGGCTTCAACACAGGCAATGCGTGGGCGAATGTCGGGGTGCCGGTTGATAGGAACTTCCTCTGATTCGCCATACTGAGCCTTGACCTCGGCTGTAGCTTTGGTGATTTCAGCCTGGCTTTCGGCGTGAACTGCAATGGGATATTTTATGCCTGAAAAAATTCGGGAGATTGTCGATTGGTTGTCAACAAGCATGTTGCCGGTTGATGCGCCCATAAAAAGTTTCACGCCCGGAACACGGGTATAGTCGCCGTCAACCAATTCCTGGAAATTGGAGTTGGTTGCTCCGAGATAAAACGCATAGTTGACTTTTGAATCGTGCTCGGCCTTGGCTGTCTTCATTTCAAGAGCCTCGCGGTCGATGGTCGGCGGGGTGGTGTTGGGCATGTCAAAATAGGAGGTGACTCCGCCTGCAAGTGCGGCTTCGCTCTCAGTGGCAATATCACCTTTTGGGTTGCCGTTACCTCCGTCACGAAAATGAACGTGGGTGTCGATGACACCGGGTAGAAGGAGATCGCCTTCAAAATCGACCGACTTGTCAGCGTTGATGTCGGACGAGGGAGAGCCTACGCCAACCCGGACTATAAATTCGCCGTCAACAACAACATAGCCTGTGAAGATGCGGTTGTCGTTAACGATTGTGGCGTTGAAAAAAAGTTGTTTCATTGATTATTCAACCGGGGTTCGATATTTCTTAAACCAGCTCGATGTTTTGAGTCGGATAACACCAAAGAGAGCTTCGCCGAAAATGCCAGAACTCATTTTGCTGGTGCCGAGTACACGATTTACAAAAACAATGGGCACTTCAACAATCTTGAAGCCGTGTTTTGAGGCGGTAAACTTCATTTCGATTTGGAATGCGTAGCCCTTGAAACGTATTTTGTCAAGTTCCATGGTCTTCAAGACACGACGGCGGTAGCATACAAATCCGGCTGTTGTGTCGTGAACCGGGAGTCCGGTTACAAATCTTACATATTTTGATGCGAAATACGACATCAGCACGCGTCCCATAGGCCAGTTGACAACATTGACTCCGGTAACGTAGCGCGAGCCGACTGCAACGTCTGCACCGTCAACCGCACACGCTTTGTAAAGTGCTAAAAGGTCATTGGGATTGTGAGAGAAATCGGCATCCATCTCAAAGATATATTCATATCCCTTGTCAAGAGCAAACTTAAAGCCTTCGATGTAGGCTGTGCCAAGTCCGAGCTTACCGGCACGCTCGATAAGGTGTATGCGACCGGGGTATTCATTCATCTTTTCTTTGACAATCGCGGCTGTTCCGTCGGGCGAATTGTCATCAATCACGAGGATGTCAAATTGGTGAGAAAGAGAAATGACCGCGTCAATGATTGCCGCAGCATTTTCTTTTTCATTATACATTGGGATTATAACGAGGCTATCGCTCATATTTCGCTTGAATTTTTAAATTGACCACAAAAATACATTTTATCAGCCAATAAGACAAATCATTGGCGTCAAAAGCGCTTTTTATTATGAATTTTTAGCGTTGAGCCCTCGGTTTAGTCGATTATCGCCATCTTTTCGAGGAGCGATGTGGCAAGATTGTTGGGGTAGCCGATGATTATATCAGACACGTTTCCGCGGGTGTCGATAACGAAGAATGTCGGGTATGAGCCGACGCCACATGCGCGAGCCAAACTGCGAGCTGACAGCAACATATATTCGCCGTTTCGAGGAAGTCCGGTTGCGCTCTCCAAACCGTCAATGTCGGTCGAGACGCTTGCAAAAATAAGGTTGACTGGCTTGGGGGTCATGTCAACGGCTGAGCGCATCGCGTCAACCGACGATTTTGTAGTTGAGATTGCCGGGTCTAAAATAGCGATAACTGTGGGTGATGCCATTGGGTCGCCCTTTTGACGCTGATAGCGTTCGCCGGTGAGAGAGGGAAGCGAAAATCCGGGTAACGGCTTGCCTTTCATGTTTTCAGCCGAGAAGTTGTTTTCGCGATAGTTGTCAAAGTCTGAGGGGTAGCGTTCGATGAGCTCGACTTCGGTCAAAGCAGGAACGGGCTCATTGGTGGTTGACTCATATTTGGTGATGAGCAATTGCTCGCTGATATTTGTCGGATTGTTTTCAATCTCGATTTGGCGAGGCATAAATGTCTCAGGGTCAAAAATGTATAGGGCATTCTTTGCCAAGTAGCCATTGAGGGTCATGCGCCCGGTCAAAATCATCGCTTTTTTGCCTTGGTTGACGGTGTCGGCGGTGAATTTGTATGTCCAGTTTTCGCTATCTCTGATTTGAGTCAGTTCTTCGGCAATGAATTGAGGCAGAATGTTGGTAAATTGGGAGTTGCGCTGAACGCCGTTTAGGGTGTTGTTGATCAAGAAAGGGATGCTGTCCCATTCAAAATGATATTCCTGAAGGCGTGTGTCAATTTTGCGGAAAAGGTTGCCGTCGGTGTAGGCTGTAAAGCCTGTCGCCTCGCCGCTCGGGGTTGGTAAAGTCCACTCTATGAGGTAGTCGCAGGGTGCTAAATTTTTGTCGCCTGCCGATTGGGTTGACCAAAGGTTGAGATCATAGGTGACTTCGGTTCCCTGGGGCAACTGAACGTTAACCGATGCTTTAGAATGGTAGTCTTTAGCCGATGCAAGGCGGTTGATAACATCAGTAAAATCGGGATTTGCAGCTGTCATCGGAACAACCGCAGCGACCGCCAATATAATTGAAATTGTTTTTTTCATGTGTGAGGGCAATTAATTGTAAACAATAAAAAAACGCTTTTAAAAGCTAATTTGTTTCGTTATATTTTGTAAGGTTACAAAAATAATCATTAAATTTGACATTGCAAACTAAATTATTGAATCATGGACTCAGAAGTATCACGCATTTTTGCACTTCGCGACTTGCTAAATGCCCACAATCATAAGTATTATGTGCTGAATCAACCTGAAATCAGCGACCGCGAGTTTGATGAACTCATGCGCGAGTTGACCGAATTGGAAGACCGTCATCCCGAGGTTGCCGACCCATTGTCGCCGGCTCGACGTGTCGGTAGCGACCTTACCGACGGATTTCGTCAGGTTGCTCACGTTTACCCGATGCTTTCGCTCGGCAATACTTACTCGATTGAGGAAGTTGATGACTTTTTGCGCCGCGCTGATAATTCGCTCGCAGGCGAAAAGGTTACGATTGTCGGCGAAATGAAGTTTGACGGTACTTCGATCTCTATAATTTATGAGAAAGGGCGACTTGTCCGAGCTGTTACCCGTGGTGATGGCGAGAAAGGCGATGACGTGACTGAAAATGTCAAGACTATCAAATCTATACCATTGATTCTCAGCGGGTCGGGCTATCCTGATATGTTTGAAATCAGGGGCGAAATCGTTTTGCCGTGGAAAGCATTTGAACGTCTTAACCGTGAACGTGAATTCAATGAAGAACCTTTGTTTGCAAACCCTCGTAATGCGGCGTCGGGAACGCTGAAACTGCTTAATCCGGCAGAAGTTGCCCGTCGTGGTCTCGACGCATATTTCTATTATCTGCTTGGCGAAAATCTCCCGGCTGATAATCATTATGACAACATGATGGCTGCCCGTAGCTGGGGCTTTAAGGTCTCGGACGTGATGACCCGACTTGACTCGATTGATGAGGTTGATAATTTTATAAATTATTGGGACACGGCTCGAAAATCGTTGCCCGTCGCTACTGACGGGTTGGTGTTTAAAGTTAACTCGCTCCGTCAGCAGTTGAATCTCGGTTTTACAGCGAAGTCGCCACGTTGGGCAATTGCCTACAAGTTCGCGGCTGAACGTGCGTTGACTCGACTAATATATGTGTCGTTTGAGGTTTGTCGAATGGGTAGAATTACCCCGGT
>JAIDRE010000004.1 GCA_029061925.1 Muribaculaceae bacterium
CGATTACATTTATCAATCACTTAAAAGATTTTTCACTATTTTTTTGTAAATTTGCTGAAAAATAAATCAATCGCGCTTTAAATAATAGTACAAAAAAATGAAAAAACTTAGTAGATTGCTGGCAATCGCATCTTTGCTGTCATTGTCGGCTCAAGCTCAACAAACACCCCCTCTTGAAATTGCCTATCGTATTAAAAACGAAGCATTCAATAATTCAAAAGTTGATTCGCTTGCCCAGTTCATTACCGACTATCTTGGTCCGAGACTCGCTGCGTCAGACATGAAAGTACGCGCTGAGCATGAGGTCGTCAACAAACTCCACTCAATGGGTCTTGATAACGCCCATATCGAAAAAGCATCTGACTTTGAAAAGGGGGGTTGGGATAACAAACGAAATTATGTTGCTATGACCACGCCCTATTATTCAGCCTTTGCTTCAACCCCCAAAGCGTGGTCAGGCAGTACTGACGGTCTCGTTACCGGCGAATGTATAGTCGTTGATATCAACAATCCCGAAGAACTCAAAAAATATAGCGGACAGCTTAAAGGCAAAATAATACTTCAGCCAATCAACGGCAAATATGAACTTTCATTCCGTCCGCAAGCGAGCCGCTATACCGACGAACAACTCAAAAATATGGAAGCTGACACTCGTCCACGCCAAGGAGGACGTCGCCAGACATACGACCGAAAAGCCGCAGCAAAACGCCAGTTCACAACCGACTCGATTCTCCGTGCCGAAGGCGCTATTGCTGTTATTGCCGGAGACGGGACGTTCAACATCCCCGGCTCACGTGGAGTCAACTATAAAATCGGCGACCCCGAACCACTTTGTCAAATCACACTTCCCATCGAGGCTCACAACCGAATGGTTCGACTGATTAACAACGGACACAAAGTCGAAATGGAAATCGACATCAAAAATCAGTTTACCAATCGTCCGGTCATCAATAATATAATTGCAGAAATTCCAGGCTCCGATCCGAAACTCAAAAACGAAGTTGTTCTGATTGGCGCCCACCTCGACTCATGGCATGGAGGGACCGGTGGTGCCGATGACGGATCGGGTTGTATCACAATGATGGAAGCGATGCGCATCCTCAAAGATCTCAATCTCAAACCACGCCGCACAATCCGTCTCGCCCTTTGGGGTGGTGAAGAACAAGGTCTCTATGGTTCACGCGGTTATCGTGACACAAAACTCGTTGACCCAGAAACAGAAAAAGAACTTCCCGGCTTTAAAGATTTTGCAATCTACCTCAACATGGACTACAGTGCAGGACGTTTCCGCGGAATTTACAATGAGGAAAATGATATGGCAAATCCGTTCTTTGAGGCATGGAGCAAACCAATCGCCAATCTTGGCTTCGGGACAATCGCACCACGTCGCGTAGGTAGCACCGATCACGTCACTTTTTCAGATAAAGGATTGCCCGCATTCCAGTTCATTCAGGACGGGCTCGATTATTTCCGCACCTATCACACACTTGCCGACACCTACGAGCGACTCGTAACATCTGACCTTCAAGTCAATGCCTGCATTGCAGCATGGCTTGCTTACTGCGCCGCAATGGACGATAACCGCATTCCCCTCAGAAAATAAAATCAATTTATATACTGTCCGAGAGGCGATGTGAACCACCACATCGCCTCTCGCTACTTTAATGCTTAATAACCGATAGACCGAATAAGCCATTTTCGACCTTAACATCACGGCTACTACCGGTACGAATCCGATTATACGATTGCAATATGACTTCCTGTTCCTTTTCACGTCCGTCGCTAAAACGTAGAAGAATGTGATAAGTATAATAATGCCCGTCAGGAACCCGACGGTTACGGCCGACGCGCCGATAACGAGTATGAGCTTTTGAATATTTTTTTACAACCTCGGTTTTCTCAACAACAAGAGTCGAGTCGTCAGCCATAAAATAATTACAGCCGAGAAAAAGGAAATAAGCGACCGAAAACGAGGTAAAAAGATGACAAACTCCATTATATATTAATGAATAACTTTCGGTCAGCGAGTGCCATCGCTTTATAAAGATAGGCATCGTTACGGCAGCAAATGTAATAGCAGGTACTACAGGAATCCACCATTTGGTCAACGTGTTTCCATAAATTGCCAATCCAAATCCAAACATTATAAATGAAATGAAAAGGACAGCGACCAATACAATCGTGCGCCAATTTGAACCTGTTTTTGCCATAAATTTATTCTAAAACTGATGTAAATATCTCATTATCTATAAAATGAAAGGTGCTGTCTCACGACAGCACCTTCTCTAAACCTTTATCTTAATCTAATACTATGAAAAACACACCTGCAAAGGTATAACACTTGATTGAATTGTGCAAATTTTTTTGACATCTATTATTCAAAAAATGTTTCGTTTGTTAATATTTTTAAACATTCATTTTCCCCATATCATATATTGGTTCAATCGTTTACTACCAATTATTGCCAAATGATAACAGCCCAACAATCCACTAAAGTTTAACTTTGTTTAACCTTTAAATATTTTCCCCAAAAAAACGATTAAAACTTGTATAAAATTTATTTATGAATTTTTTTAATTAAGTTAATTTTATTTCATCATTTTTTCTTACTTTTGCGCAAATCTTTAAACGTAATTATATAATATGATTTTAAATATTGTTTGGCTGGTTGTTGGACTGATTTTGATTCTTATCGGTGCAAACGCACTTACCGATGGGGCATCGGCCTTAGCCAAACGAATGGGTATCAGCGATCTAATTGTCGGATTAACTGTTGTAGCATTCGGAACATCAGCCCCGGAACTTGCTATTTCGGTTATCTCCGCATCAGCCGGAAATGCACCGCTCGCAATCGGTAACGTTGTCGGCAGCAATATTTTCAATATCCTTATTATCATCGGAGTAACGGCTATTGTACGCCCGATTGTCGTTTCGCGAAACATTATGACTCTCGAAATTCCGATGCTCATATTATCATCAGTTATATTACTCGTTTTAGGTAATAGTGCGATTCTCGATGGCGGAATAAATCAGGTGTCACGAGTAAGCGCAATCTTTTTATTGATATTCTTCTTGCTGTTCATGCGCTATACATTTGCAAGCGCAAAGCAACCCGACCTTTCCCAAACCGAAGCCCAACAAGCAGCTCAAAAGAAACCAATGGCACTTGCCAAATCAATGATATATGTTGTTGTCGGGCTCGCTGCATTGGTTTGGGGTGGCGACAAGTTTGTCGAAGGAGCGTCGGGCATCGCATCAGGTCTGGGTGTGAGTGATGCAGTAATCGGTCTTACCATTGTTGCAGCCGGGACTTCTCTCCCCGAATTAGCAACCTCAATCGTTGCCGCAGTCAAAGGTAAGCCTGAACTTGCTGTCGGCAATGTTATCGGTAGCAATATATTTAACGTGGTGGTTGTCCTCGGTATTTCAGGAGTAATTACTCCCCTCCCCTTCGGCTCGATCGGCAACTTTGACCTTTTGACTTTACTTGGCGCATCATTAACCTTCTATCTTTTTGGATGGATAATTAAGACAAGGACAATAACACGCCTTGAAGGCGCAATTCTTGCAGCCGGATATATCGCATACGTCGGCATCCTGCTCTCGCGACTGTAATTATATCCAACTTCACAATGAGCCATCGCGTAAGATATTTCATTTCCATAATCACATGGTTTATGTTTTTAAACGCCGAGGCTTCACAACTCAACGACAAACTGCTTTTTAATCAAAGAGCCGACCAACGAACATGGCATTTAGGGTTTGGAGTCGGACTTCATCTCCAGGAATTAGCCATCAAGAATAACGGATATACAACACCCGACAATCTTAATTGGGTAGTCGAAAATAACTCTTATTCGCCCGGATTTAATTTATGCGGACTTGTCGATTTCAAGCTATCCAATTTTTTCAATCTAAGACTTTCACCGGGACTGATGTTTGGCAACAGGAACATCACAATGCACGAACTTAATAATAACGAAACTCTGAAACAGAGCATAAAGTCGGTCTATCTACTTTGCCCTGTCGAGCTCAAGTATTCAGCCCTAAGATACCACAATGTAAGACCATACATTTTAGGTGGACTCATTCCTACAACCGACGTAAATCGCCGACGTGGAGAGGTTATCGCACTCAAATATATTGACTTAATGGCAAGCATCGGCTTTGGATGCGACATCTATATGCCTTATTTTAAGCTGAATCCCGAGCTTAAATTTTGTTTCGGACTAACAGATGCCATTCAGCACGAACGTCCCGATCTATCAGACGGAGACATAATTAATATTACACGATCAATCAAACGTGCGAGAACGTCAATGATTGTTCTAACCTTCTATTTTGAGTGATGAAAGCATGGCTAAATAAAATATGTTTGTCGCTTTTAGCAATGCTAATTCATCTAACTTGTTTGGCAACTTATCCGGGATGGATAATTGACAAACATGATATACTCGCTGCTTACAATCCGGCTGCAACCATTGGGACTGATAACAAATGCCGATTAAGTATTATAGGAAGTTTAAGTCATCAAGCCTATACATCTACACCACAATACTATCTTTTTACAGGTAGTTTGCCAATCACTACCGACTATCTTGATTTTGCAGTCGGACTGGATGCCGATTATTATAAGGCAGGAGAATTCAACTCCAAACAAATACACCTCCAACTTGCAGGCAACCACAATTTTAAACTCGGAACATTATGCTATGGTATAGCACCAGGATTTTACTCATCGACCTCCTTTAGTAGTGATGATGTAACATTCAAACGCAACCGATTCAACCTTAACGGCGGCGTAATGTTTGTAAATAAGTTAGTTAATTTAGGTGTATCAGCCACACAGCTTTTCACCGGACAGAACAGTCTTGGGCACTTTTATGGAAGGATGACAATTCCCGCCGGAATAGTTGAAATTATCCCGTCAGTAATGCACTCAACCGACTTTTCTCAGAGTCGCACAGACCTTCTTGGTCAGCTGCGATTTTGGCGCAAATTCACGATTGGCGGAGGATGGTCAACATCTCATTTTGCAGCCGTTACAGCACGCATTGACCTCAACGACTTCTACATTGGCTACGCATTCGACTTCTCCGACCAATCATCTGAAAATAAAATATTTAACCATCAAATATTTGCAGGCTATTCATTTAAACTCAACTTGAATGAGCCACCACGTTATGTCTCAAAAAGTATTCGATATATGTAAATTCAATTTAACATGAAAATATCTAAACATAAATCAGTCATCACATTAACAACTATTCTCGCATTCCTCTCTTCTTGCGCCGGTTCCCGTATGTCGTCAGGAGGAGAAGTAACCGGAATTTCAGCAGCTCGCTGGAGCGATAATGCGCCATACGGAATGGTGCTGATTACTCCCGGATCAATCGTTGCCGGACCACAAAACGGCGACAGTTTATGGAGTACGGTCAACGATTCGCGAGGAGTGTCGGTTGACGCTTTTTGGATGGACGAAACCGAAGTCACCAATGCCAAATATCGACAGTTTGTCCACTGGGTAAGAGATTCTATCATTAGAGAACGACTTGCCGACCCTGCCTATTGCGGAAACGAGGAATTTAAGATTACCGAAGACCGCGAGGGCAACCCTATCAAACCTCACCTCAACTGGAACAAGCCAATTCCCTGGCGTACAGCCGATGAAGATGAGCAACGAGTCATTGATGGCATGTACCGCACCAACCCGATCACCGGCATCAAAGAGCTTGATCCAACACAACTTAACTACCGATATGAGATTTACAATAATGCCGAGGCAGTGAAACGCAAAAATCGCCGTGACCCGCGAACTAACGAATACTCCTACATTGACGCTCCTCTCATTTCAAAAGATACAGCTTATATCAATGACGACGGCGAAATTATCCGCAAGAAGATTTCTCGCCGTCTGACAAGTGAATACGACTTCATAAACACCTATATTGTGAATGTCTTCCCCGATACTACCTGCTGGATCAATGACTTTGAGAACTCGATGAATGAGCCATACGTCCGAACCTATTTTGCAAACGGCAATTATGACAATCACCCTGTCGTAGGCGTGAGTTGGGAACAAGCAAACGCCTACTGTAACTGGCGCACAGAGTTTCTCAAACGTTCATCGGGAGCCAATGCCGGTCACGTCGAACCGTTCCGACTTCCAACCGAAGCTGAATGGGAATATGCTGCTCGTGCCGGCAAAAATGACAACGTTTATCCATGGAACGGTAACAGCACTTTTGCCGAAGATCGAGGATGTTTCTATGCCAATTTCAAGCCAAACGAAGGTAACTACACGCGCGATGGATTCGTAATAACCTCAGGAGTAGGTTCATACAATCCCAATGACTTCGGTTTGTATGATATGGCCGGTAACGTTAGTGAATGGACATCAACTGCCTACACCGAAAATCTCAGTCGAAAGACATCTGACATCAACCCCGAATATCGCTATGACGCATCACCCGACTCTCCCTCCCATTTGAAACGTAAAATTGTACGTGGTGGCTCGTGGAAAGATGTTTCTCACAATATTCGCAGCGACATCAGAATGTGGGAATATCAAGACGGGCAACGCAGCTACATCGGTTTTCGATGCGTCAGATCTCATATTGGTTTCAACGGTAAAAAATAGGAATAATGGCTACACGTAAAAACAAAGGTTTGATTAATCGACTATCTAACTTCATATCAAGTTATCACGGTCAAATTTTCTTTAATTTTGCCTATAGTATCGGAGCGGCAATCGTCATTTGGGGTGTATTATTTAAACTGCTTCATCTGCCGGGTGGGAATGCCTTATTGGCTGTTGGCCTTGGTACTGAGATTGTTATGTTTATTCTCACAGCCTTTGACTTGCCCAACGAGATTCACGAGAGCAATAGAGTTATTAATGATGAAATACCAACCACATCTTATCATCCCTCAACTATCGACACCGAGCTTGTCGAACGTGCCGACAAAGCAACCCGCGAATACTGCGAACAAGCCGAAGCACTGGCCGAAAATATGCGACGACTCAACGAAATTTATTCAAACATGTTGTCGGCTCTTGAAAATCCACTCCAACATAAAGAAAAATGAGTCGCAAATTGAATCGTATGTCGCCACGTCAGCAAATGATCAACTTGATGTATCTCGTGCTGACGGCTATGCTTGCTCTCAACGTTTCAAGCGATGTCCTGGACGGGGTTTCACAGGTTGATAATGGGTTAATAAAGACCAATAAGGCTCTGCAATCCCGAAATGAGACTCTTTTTAATCAAATCGCAGACGCTGCCCAAATCAATCCGACCAAGTCGGGCAATGCCCTGTTTGACGCAACTCAAGTTGTTGAAATGTCTAATGAACTTTTAACCACAATCGACTCTCTAAAACTTGAAATAGTAAGAAAAGCCGATGGCAAAAATGCTGATATTAACCGCATTAAGAATCATGAAAACCTTGGAGCAGCATCTGAAGTTCTTTTGTCTCCAACTACTAATTCAGGCATTCTTTTAAAACAGAACATTAACAAATTCAGCAATAACATCGTCAAATTCATCAACAACACTTCAATTGCTGAGAAATTAACGGCTACTCTATCAACCTCCACAATTGAGACTTCAGAAGGAGTCGTTGACTGGGAGATAGCAAAATTCAATAATCAGCCCGTCATCGCCGCATTAACCCAACTCTCTAAAATTCAAAGCGATATATTGCATGCTGAAGGCGAAGCTCTAACTTCATTATTAAATGGAATTGACGCCACCGACTTGCGAGTAAATCAAACAAACGCTTTTGTCATTCCTAAAAATCAGATAGTTACGCAGGGGGGTGAATATTATGCCGACATTATTCTTGCCGCAATAGACTCAACAAGCCGTCCGACAATTGAAGTCAACGGTGTAAAACTACCTGCCACAAATTCAGTTTATCGAGCACCTGCCTCCCAACCGGGCAAAGTCACATACAACGGTTTAATGACAGTTACCGAACGTGATGGAAGCATCAGAAAATTACCATTTTCGGGAGAATATGATGTAATCAAACCGACCGCAACCATTTCGGCAACAATGATGAACATAATGTATGCCGGAATACAAAATCCGATAAGCGTTTCCATACCCGGTGTTATTGATTCTAACGTTTTGGTCGATGTTATCGGTGGTAAATTGTCAAAACAAGGGACAACATTGTCGGTACTACCAAACAATGGCACCAACGCTGTAACAGTTGTTGTTAAAGCTCAACTCGACAATACGTTAGCAGAAGTATCCCGACAAGACTTTAAAGTCAGACTTCTTCCCGATCCACGTCCATTTATAAAGTTTGCCGGAGGTAACTATTTCGGTAGTCCGCGAACAATTCAACGAAAGGCATTGCTTAGTTCTTCTACCTTATGTGCATCTATCGACGACGGAATTTTAGACATTCCTTTTGACGTAATCAGCTTTGAGACACTATTTTTTGACTCAATGAACAACGGCATTCCCGAAAAAAGCAACGGCTCATCCTTTTCAAAGCGTCAAACCGACCAAATCAATCGTCTAAAATCAGGTTCGCGCTTTTTTATCACCTCAATAAAAGCCAAAGGTCCTGACGGGAATATTCGTCTCTTGTCTCCTTTTGAGGTTTATTTGAATTGAATTTTGTATCTTTGCAACATGTTTGGAATTAAACAAATAATAGTATTGTTTTTATCGGTTATTGCGACGACAGCTTGCTTTGCCCAATCTAAATCTACCGCGACCGTTTTGCGTCGCAAGACTATTGAGCAAAACGAGGTAAAAAACGTGCAACCTGCCGGACAACGCGATGATGACGTCAACAACGATAACATACAGTGGCTCAGAGTTGTATATCGCGATCTTGATTTATCAAAATCACATAATGGTGCGATAAAAAATACAGCAGACGACCGCAAAGATTTATTTACCATACTTCTAAATCTAATCGCAAACGGCAACATCAAGGCTTACGAATATCAAGACGGAGCCGAGCTATTTGATGAACGGACCTTAGTGAATGCTCCGTCACTTTTTGACCGGTTTGACATAAATATCAATGACATTCCGTCGCGCGACGTTGAACATTATTACATAATCGAGCACTACTATTTTGACAGTCGTGCGAGCAGATTCAATCGTATTGTTAAAGCCATCTGCCCGGTGCTTGAACGTGGTGGGGTGGATAATACTAAAACCGTTCGTTACCCAATGTTCTGGGTGATGATTGACGATATTCGACCTTATATCAATTCGGTTATGGTTATGACCGACGACAATAACAACGCCGTGCGCCACTCAATTGAGAATTTCTTTGACATGAACATGTATAACGGTGAATTATACAAAACTCAAAATACGGCAAACAAAACACTTGTTCAGCTATATCCCGATCCCAAAGACCTTGGTCACGCCCGCGATAGTATCGAGCAAAGCCTTGTCGCTTTTGAGAAGGGTTTATGGACCCCTGCTTTTAACCATAGCGGTAGTGTTAAGGCTCATCAAAATAAGCCACAACCCAAACCCGCCATTCAAAAAATATCAGAAGAAAAAACAACCCCAACCCGTGCCGGAGCTGCCCGCTCGGTTAGACGAAGACACACCAATTAATGAAGAATTTAGCAATCATAGTAACCACGCTGTTGATGACGGCAATTTTATATTGCTGTGATAATAATCAACAAGAGACACAAGAAGAAGACGAAGAGGAATGGGCTTCGGCTGTGTCAACTGTCGATTATTCGGTTCATTATGACTATATGCCTTCAGGCGGTGTCAAACTGAAAGTCAGAAGGTTCCCATATTTACCCGGAGTGTTTAACGACAGAAATTATCTTCATCTTGAGGCTGCAAAACAAATCGGAATAAAGCCACTCAACCATGTAACTGACATCTGGACAATCCAGGAGCCAATTGTCAAGGTCGAAAACGGACCATATTATTTCATTGACGAGCTGGATTATTCTTTCCCCTACCTTGTTCCTGAAGCCGAACAACTGCTAAGCGACATCGGTAAGGCATTTGTCGATACTCTCAATGCCCGCGGGGGCGGAGCCTACCGACTAAAGGTGACAAGCTTATTGCGCACACCGGCAACCGTGAAAGGTCTTCGCCGAGTCAACAAAAATGCGACCGACTCGTCAGCACACCTTTATGGCACGACATTTGATATCAGCTATTCACAATTTATTTGTGACTCCGTAGTTGTGCCACGCACACAAGAGGATCTGAAAAATCTTCTCGGTGAAATTTTATACAACTTCCGTGAACAAGGACGTTGTTACGTCATATTTGAACAGAAACAAACTTGCTTCCACATTACAACACGACCATATAACTTCTAATAACAATGAGCGATTCTAAAGTCAATAAAAAGCCACTTTGGATTAAAATTCTAAAAATAACCGGATGGTCACTTGTCGGTATTGTCGCCCTCATCATTGCGGCAATATCACTCGTCGTTTGGATCCTGAAACCGGAACAGCTAACAAGTATTGTCGAGGAAAACGTCAATAAACTGATTGATGGTGAAGCTAAAATCATCCGTGTTGAGCTTACTTTTTGGCACACGTTCCCTCGCCTGACCCTTGATGTTGATTCGGTTGAACTAATCAGCCATTCACTGAAATCAGCACCCGACTCACTCGCTCAAAAAATTCCCAATGACGCTGACTCGCTACTCTCTATCGGTCGTTTTCACGGTGGCGTAAATATCGCCGACCTTATGATTGGTCGTATAACTCTCTATGACGTAATTATCGAAAAAGCTAAAGTTAATCTCGTCATTGCCGATGACTCTCACAATAACTTTGATATTTTCAAAAGCGAATCTGAGGAAAAAGAAGATAGCACAACCACAATTCCGCAGTTCTCTATTGACCGATTTGCTATCATTGATGCCGCTCCGTTAAGATTCAGGTCGCTTCCCGACTCTCTCGACCTTACAGTCAACATCGAAACCGTTGATTTGAAAGGGAAAGAGGCTCCCGACTATCGACTCAGCTTTAAAGGTTCGGGCGAAACACCGATGCTCGACTTAATCAATCTTGACTCGCTTTCTGTCACTGTTGATGGCTCTGTCAAATGGACTCCCGATAATCCTACAGCCATAGAGTTAAACGATTTTAATTTGAAAATTGACTCTATTTCGTCTCAATTCTCTACTGTTATCGATATGGCTGATTCTATGATAATCAAAAGTCTCGACTTCAAATTAAATCAATTACCGCTATCATATATCGTCAACCGCGTTCCCGACATGGATCCCAAACTGATGTCAACTCTTGACTCGGATATGAAGCTAAACCTATCGGGTAGTTTGTTTGAGCCATACGTTGTTGGCGACACAACCAATATGATTCCGTCTATTAAAGGTAATTTTGAAATCCCGAAATGTAAATTCTATTTTGCCGGCCTCAAATTTGACCGTCTTAACACTAACATCGATTACTCGGTTGATGGCAAAAATCTTGATAATTCAACAGTTGACATTAAAGAATTTATCATTGACGGACGTGTAATGGACGTTGATATGAAAGGTAAGATTAAAAACATTATGTCTGACCCATATATCGACGGTAAAATCAAAGCACGTTTTGACATAAACCGACTTCCACGCAATACATGGCGAAAATTCTTTGCTTCGCTTGGAGGTAAACTTTCCGCCGATTTATCAATTAAAGCCCATCAAAGTTATTTAAGCCCCAATAAATTTCACCGGATGAAAGTTACGGGCGACATTGATCTTGATAAATTCCATTTTCTTTCGCTCGACTCGGTTACTTGGGCAACTGTCGATCACAGCTGTCTGCAATTCGGTACAAACAAAAAATTTGTGACAGATTCACGTCCGATGGTCGACTCTCTTCTCACTATCTCATTGACCGCCGACTCACTGCTATTTAATTCAGGACCAATTACTGCTGTCGTTCAAGGCTTTAAAGGTGGAGTCGGGACTCGTATCACACCCGGGCGCAAAGACCCGAAAACCGTAATGCCTTTTGGCGGGGTTCTGTCGTTCAAGTCAATCAAACTTGAAGATCGTACTGACTCTCTGAAACTAAGACTCACAAATATCGACTGCCGTGCATCATTAACACGATACAACAACGATGCCAAATCACCCTTGCTTTCACTGGTTTTCGATGCAAAACGAATCATCGCTGCACAAAACCGCGACATGGGCGGATTTTCAGGTAATCATTTTGACATAACAATGCATCTTAGAGACCAGGCACCTAAAAGACAGCGGGCTACTAACGACTCAACGCGTCGCAACCGTCAACGCCTTGAACATAACAAGCCGTCAGAAGACGACCTTGACCTTGAAGTCGATTCAGGTTTGAAAGTTATGCTTAACCGTTGGGACATACACGGTAGTGTAACTTCGAAAAACGGACGTTTCAGAATGGCAGCAATTCCTGTATCGAATCGAGTTAAAAATATCGATTTCAGATTCAATACCGATAGTCTTATTCTGAAAAATCTGTACTATAAAATGGCTAACTCTGACTTTACCATTTCGGGAACAGTCTCAAATTTACGACGTGCGTTAACTCGCAAGCGCAACAACACGCTAAAAATAAATTTTAACGTTAACTCCGACACCATCGACGTGAATAAAATCAGCCGACTGTTGATAACCGATGCTGTTGTTTTACCTCATGACACCACAACCAGTTTGTCAGACTTTGACAACACCCCCGACTATTCTTTATCAGACAGCACCGAGACCCACGCCTTTGTTGTTCCCTCTAATATTGATGCAACTCTAAGAGTTAGAGCTAAAAATGTCATCTACACCGACCTGCTGCTCCACAAATTCCGTGGGACAGTCCTCATCGCTGAAAATGCGGTTAACCTGCATCGACTTTCAGCAACTACAGACATCGGCGCGGTTGACATCTCGGCACTGTATTCAGCTCCAAACAAAAAGAATATCGACTTTGGTTTGGGAATGAAGATTGAGAATTTCCACATTGCAAAATTCCTCGATATGATGCCGGCGATTGATACGTTGATGCCTCTGCTCAAAGACTTTAGCGGTATTATCAATGCCGACATCGCGGCTACCTCAAAGATTGACTCGTTGATGAACATCGACATCCCGTCGCTCCAGGCAGCAATCAAACTTTCGGGCGACAGTCTTGTACTCCTCGATGCTGATACATTCAAATCACTTTCTAAGTGGCTGATGTTCAAGGATAAAAAACGCAACATGATTGACAGCATGAATGTTGAAATCATGGTGCAGGACTCTCATATCGAGATATTCCCGTTCTTGTTCAATATCGACCGCTACCGTCTCGGCGTGATGGGGACTAATGACTTGAATATGAACCTTGATTACCACATTTCGGTCTTGAAATCGCCGTTGCCATTCAAGTTTGGTATTAACATAAAAGGTCCGGTTGAAGACTTTAAAATCCGACTTGGCGGCGCTAAGTTTAAGAATGAGACAGCTACTCGTATGGTTGCCATTGCCGACACAACGCGCATCAACCTTGTTAATCAGATTGAAAACGTATTCCGTCGCTCGGCTCGTGCATCATCTCCGCTCAAACTTAATCGACCGAAACGCCAATCATCAATTAACACCGACTTTGAAGAGTTAACTCCTGCCGACTCAGCGATGTTAATCAAAGAAGGCTTATTACAAGCTCCCGACTCCATTCAACTGCCGACTAAATGAGCAACGTCAAACCTCTCATTGACTCAAAGCTCGCCAATGACATCTATAAAATCATAGATACACTCATTGATTCGCAAGAGTCGAAGCGCGATATTTATTCGACAATCCGACGTGTTTTCGGTTTGGCAACCGATATTGCGACACGTCCGTTTGGCATCGCGTTTTCAGGTTTGCTCCCCCGTGTCGATTTTCTGATTAAGAAGATCGGCAAAAAACGCATATCGTCAAACGATGTCGCCCGCATCCACTCCCTCCGTTTCAGATTGGCTCGACTTGACAATACGAGTGATGATTTTAAGCTACCCGACAACACTCATATTGACGACATTTCAACACTCGCCCGATGGATTGAGATACTAAGTTTAGTACCAATCCCGGCGACACTCTCGGCTCGACTTCCGGGACATGTCATATCGCCACGCAAAGTCTCCACAAGAATTCGCTCAATAAGATTCATTCTTGACAAAATTATCGACGGTAAGTTTGTCGGACGTCTTGACGACGGAGATATGACTGAAGTAACAGTACTTCTATCCACCCAAAAAGAAGACTCGTTCGATTTTAGTTACCTTTTGGAATATGCTCAGCCGGGTGATCAATACAATCTGGTGAATTATTCAGCCGACGGTTCTGTTCTGACACCCGAACTGATTATATACGAGCCCGACCATCTTATTGACATCTCATCGGTTTCCGAATGTTTTACAGCCTACGGAACTTCAGCATGGACAAGCATCATAAAAAAACTGTCGTCTGATAAAATCACCCGTCCGATTCTGCTCGGTCTGTTTGCCGGACAGCTGCTCGACATGGTCATAAACAATCCTGACAATAAACCTGTTGACTACAACAAAGCTGCCAAACAGTTTTTTAAAACAACCGCATTACGCATTGCGGCCGGCGATGATATCGACAGTTCTTTTCACAACGATGCAAAACTTCAACTCGCTAATATTGAGCGCGCTGTCAACTCAGGTTTGACCTCGGTCAACGGCTTTGACAGGTCTCTGATGTTGCTCGAACCGTCATTCTTTTCCGAAACGTTAGGACTTCAGGGGCGTATGGATATGTTGCAAACCGATTTTGTAATTCTCGTTGAACAGAAATCGGGCAAAGGAGCCTGGGGCAGCGACCCGCATGGCGCAGCCAAACCTTCAACGCCTCACTATGTTCAATTACTATTGTATCAGGCAATTCTTCATTACAATTTTGATGTTAAAGGTAAAGATTTATCATCTTTCCTTCTGTATTCAAAATACCCTACTCCACTCGTCCGCACCTCCAATGCACCCCGACTCCTTGCCGAGGCATTTAAGGTCAGAAACAAGATTGCCTATCTTGAACGACTTTGTGCTGCCGGTGAGGGATTTGCGACAATCAAAAATTTAGCACCCGATGATTTGAATGTCATAAACACCAATAGCTCTCTTTGGAACAACTTCCAGAAACCACAGCTTGAATCAGTCTTAAATCTCATCAAACAGGCTGACCCAATAACAGTTGCCTACGTCGAGCGAATGCTCAAGTTTGTAGCGATGGAACATTCATACGCAAAAACCGGATTCAACGGAGAAACCTCCACTGCCGGATTTTCCGCCGCATGGGCTGTTCCACCTGCCGACAAAAAAATTGCAGGGGATTTGTGTGACAACCTGACTCTTACCATAGACACCGATGATGACAAACCAATTGAAACCGTCCGTCTATTATTTAACGAGAGCGAAGAAAACGACACAACCTCAAACTTCCGTCGTGGCGACATCGTTGTCCTATATTCCTATCATGAAGGTCACCAGCCCGACCTGCGCCGTTCGATTGTCATAAGAGCATCCGTTATGTCGATTGATACAGAATCAATTACCCTTTCTCTCAGAGCACCTCAATCCAATCGGAATATCTTCACATCAGGGCGACTATGGGCTATCGAGCATGACTTTATCGACAGCTCTATCAGACAGTTATACCGTAACACTTACGCCCTTTTGTCTGCTCCAACGCGACGTCGCGAAGTTGTTGTCGGATTACGCAAACCCGAATCCGACTCGACCCTTAGCCTCATCGGCGAATACGGAGACTTCAGCGATCTCGTTTTAAAAGCTTTACAGGCTCAGGACATGTTCTTGATTATCGGACCACCCGGAGCCGGAAAGACGTCTCACGGACTTCTAAACATTTTGCACGAGCATCTGCTTCACGGCAATTCTATTCTCGCCGGAGCCTACACAAACCGTGCTGTCGATGAGATTTGCGCGCGCCTTGAAGAAGAAAACATCAATTATATACGCATCGGCTCTCCTTTAGGCTGTGCTCCCGAATATCAGTCCCGACTTCTTGAAGAAAAACTTGGTGATTGCAAAAACGTGAACGACGTTAAGCGACTCGTATCATCAGTTCCAGTCGTTGTCGGCACTGTTCAGGCACTAACGACAGCCTCATCAACCCTGTTCACATTCAGGCACTTTGACCTTGCAATCATCGATGAAGCATCACAGATTCTTGAGCCTCATATCCTCGGTTTGCTGTCAGCATGCAACACCACCGGTAAGCCCGCAATCTCTAAATTCATCTTCATTGGTGACCATTGCCAGCTCCCGGCTGTCGTTATGCAACCAATTGAACGCTCCCGCGTTGACAGTCCCGAACTTCACAAAATCAGGCTAACCGATTGTCGCATATCATTCTTTGAGCGAATGTTGAACGTGCTGAAACAACCCGACGGAACATATCCGCCCGACTCTGTATATTTCCTTGAACGCCAAGGCAGAATGCACATCGGCATATCTCAACTTGCATCTGAACTTTTCTACGGGGGCAAACTCGACATTGTCCCTCTCCCCCACCAAACCGAACCTGTCGAGCAAAAAAAATCAATCGGAATATATGGCGATGCGATGAACCGCAGCCGACTATTATTTATAGATGTACCCGACGAAAGTAGCGATGACCACCCCGGTTCAAACGCATCTCATGCCGAAGCCCGGGTGATTGCCGACATTGCCGTTGAAATTTATAATCGAGAGGGAGACAACTTTAATGCCGAAACATCACTCGGCATTATCGTGCCCTATCGCGCCCAGATAGCCGCAATAAAAAAATATCTCGCTCCATTTAAAATAGAAAGACTAAACAACATCACCATCGACACCGTCGAGCGATTCCAAGGCAGCCAGCGCGACTATATCATCTACGGATTTACAGCCCGCCACCTCCACCAAATGAGCTTCCTGACATCATCCCGCTTCATCGAAAACGGCAAAACAATCGACCGCAAACTCAACGTCGCAATCACCCGTGCCAAAAGTCACCTCATCGTCGTCGGCAACTCAGCCCTTCTTTCCACCGATCCACTCTTCAAAAACTTCATCGAGCGACTGAAAAGTGTTTAGCGGAGTGAGGGGGATTCGAACCCCCGAGCCGCTTTTGGCGACTACACGCTTTCCAGGCGTGCCTCTTCAACCACTCGAGCATCACTCCAATTTTCTGCAAAGTTAGATATTATTTGTCAAAAAAATGAGATTTCAGAGAAATAAGAGCAAAAAAAATATCATATTCCTT
>JAIDRE010000040.1 GCA_029061925.1 Muribaculaceae bacterium
TATTTATATTATTGATTTAAATGTTAAAAATGTTATTTAAGACTTTTAAACCTAAAATTATTTACATAAATCTTTGAATAATTTAAAAAGTATTATTATCTTTGCACAAATATATATCTCTTACTAAGAGAGAAGCATTTTAAACCGAATTTTTTCAACAATGAAAGTGTTATCTAATAGCATGAATCAGAAGTGAAAAACTCGTTATTTGAAGTTCTTAAACCATCAGGTTTACCTATTTGAAAACCAATAATAAACATTTTATAAAAACCAATCCACATTTCTACTTTATGAGAAAGTTACCATGTTTACTATTGGCTTCTTTTGCATTGCTGGGAACTCCGTTCGCAGTTCATGCAGTCGAATCGCCAATACCGCAAAGCGTTAACGCTTCTGCAAAACAACAAATCACAGGTACCGTGCTTGATTCAGACGGTGAGCCTGTTGTGGGTGCATCTGTCCTTGTGGTAGGCACGCAAACCGGTACAATGACCGACATTGACGGTCATTTCAAGATTGCAGCTGCCAAAGGGAGTGAACTCCGCATCTCTTACATTGGTCACAACCCTGTAACTGTCAAGGTCGGTGACAAAAAAGACATCGAAGTCAAACTTGAATCAAATGCAAACCAGCTCGGTGAAGTTGAGATCACTGCAGAGTTTGGTATGAAACGTGTTGCCCGTGCAGTCGGTTCTTCGGTGCAAAACGTTAAAGCTAAAGATATTATTGAATCAGGTCGTGATAACTTCATCACCGCACTTCAGGGTCGTGTGTCAGGTATGAATGTTGTTTCATCTGGTGGTGCTCCCGGTTCATCAACCACTGTAACACTCCGTTCTATTACTTCAATTTCGGGAAACAACCAACCTCTTTACGTTGTTGATGGTATTCCGATGAACAACTCAACTTTTGACGCAACCTCGTTTGCTGACCCTAATGAGTCTCTATCTAACCGTTATCTTGACTTCTCTTCTCGTGGTAATGACTTCAACCCCGAAGACATCGAGTCAATGACCGTGCTTAAAGGTGCTGCTGCTGCCGCTCTCTATGGTTCAGATGCTTCTAATGGTGCGATCATCATTACTACTAAGAAAGGTGCTGCTTCAAACGGTAAGGGTCGTGTAAATTACTCAAACTCATTCTCATGGAGTAAGGCGTACGGTTATCCTGAAATGCAGCGTAAGTATAATGCCGGTGGTTATGGTGCGACTGGCCTTTACTATTCTGCAAAATACGGTTCGGTTTATCCCGAGGGTACTCAGCTCTATGACAATATGGCAGCAGTTCTTCAGACCGGTCATTCAATGAAACACAATCTTTCGGTTGAAGCCGGTAATGACAGAGCTACTCTTCGTGCAGGTGCTTCATTCCTTGATCAAACAGGTGTAATCAAAACAACCGACTACAACCGAACCAACCTTTCGCTTTCAGGTAAAGCTGAAATCACCAAATGGTTGAAATTTGAAGCTTCAATGCAGTACACTAAAACTTCAAATAATAAAGTGCAGCGTGGTACTAATGGACCTCTCCGTCGTGCAATGCGTTGGCCAATGACCGACAATATGGCTAACTGGCTTGATTCTGATGGTATGCACATGCGTTGGGCTGAGACTTATACCGACACCGACCTTCTCAATCCGCTCTTCGATATGTACAAAAACAAGTATTATGATGAAAGTGACCGTTTCCTTTCTAATGCATCGATCACTATTAATCTTCCCTACAACATATTTGTACGTGCTCAAGCCGGATGGGATGTTGGTACTCAGACTTTTGAAACATCAATTCACCCCTATTGGTCAACCAATCAAGAAGGAAATGGTTCTTACAACCAGGCTAAATCAAACTTCAATGACCCGACTATAAACATGATTGCCGGTTGGAACGATTCATTCTTTGAAGATAAATTCACTGTTAACGCTCAAGTTGGTTACCACCAAGTTGAAAACGGTGTTAATCGTCTTTCTACTTATGGTTCTAAATTTGCAGTTGTTGATTTCCAGTCAATTAACAACTGTGATGTAACAACCATTACGTCTAAAAAGCGTACCACCAAACGTCGCGTACAGGCAATCTCGGCTCAGGCTGAGCTCGGTTATCTTAACCAAGTGTTCTTGACACTCCGTGCTCGTAACGACTGGTCATCAACTCTTCCCAAAAATAACAATTCTTATTTCTATCCCGCTGCTGAACTCGCATGGGTAGCATCTGACCTTGCTCCTTTCAAAAACCAGCAAGTTGTAAACTATCTTAAAATTCGTGGTTCTGTTGCTCAGGTAGGTAAAGATGCATCTCCTCTTTCAATCTATCCCGAACTCGAACCTACTGAACTTCTCGGTGGTGGTTATAAATATGGTTTTACAGGTCCCAATCTCAACCTCAAACCTGAGATGACAACATCATGGGAAATCGGTGCTGAAACTCGTCTTCTCAATGACCGTATCGCTGCTGACTTCACATATTTCCACACTCACTGTGCTGACCAGATTGTAAACGGCTTCCGTCTTTCATACGCAACCGGTTTCGTACTCAACAACCTTAACGTCGGTACATTTAATACTTGGGGATGGGAAGGTCACATCGATGGTGACATCATCACCGGTCCGGGCTATCGTTGGAACTTAGGGTTCAACCTTTCTCACACAAATTCAAAAGTGGTTTATCTCCCCGATAACGTAACTGAATATTACAACGCTTATACCTGGAACTCTGGTAACATTCGAAATGGTATTATGCGTGGCTATCCTGTTACAACACTTACCGGTCGTGGATATGAGCGTAATGAAGCAGGTGATATACTCATCAGCCCGACAACCGGTCAGCCTTTGGTATCTAGTGAATGGAGTGTAATTGGAAACCGCGAACCTAAACTTCGTTTCGGTATTACAACATCTGTTAACTGGAAAGGTTTCTATCTTAACGCAATGTTTGCAGGACGTTTCGGAGCTACTGTAGTGAACGGAACCAAACGCGATATGCTTTCTTCAGGTATGAGTATGGAATCTGTTAGTCTCCGTGAAAGTGGATCATATGTATTCAACGGTGTTCTTAAGGATGGTAAAGAAAATACAGAAAATCCAACCAAGAACAATATTGCAGTTAATATGGCAGCATTCGGTACTTCAATTTATACAGGTGTTGACGAAAACTGGCTTGAAAAGAATGTAAACTATCTCCGTTGTCAGGAACTCCGTCTTTCTTACACTGTTCCTTCTAAAGCACTTAAAAAATTCCTCCACGGTTTTGTAAGCAATGCTATGGTTTATGTATCGGGTAACGACCTCTTTACTATTACAAACTATTCTGGTATCGATGCCGTAGGTAACACCATTAGTGCATCCGGAGGTGGTACAGGCGGCGAAGGTTATGACGTATGGTCAATCCCCAATCCTCGTACCTTTAACTTCGGTATTAGCCTTACTTTCAATTAATCCAATTATTGACTAATTTATATTAGAAAATTTTATGAAAAAATCAATCATATCAGCATTGGTTCTCTCGGCAGCCGTTGGCTTTACAAGCTGTGACGACTACTTGGATGTCAACACCAATGTCGACGCTCCTGATAATGTTGAGGGATATCTCTATCTTGCAGGTATCACTGAATCATATTTTGGAGTATATTGGGACGGTCGCGCGGCTGCACCCTTGACCCAGATGCTTGGCACAACGGGGTATACGTCGTTTGCCAACCACTCTTATTCTGCCGGTTCTGACGCAGGTGGCGAAATTTGGCGTATGGTTTACTGGTTACACGGTATGAACCTCGAAAATCTAATTAACCAATCGATTGAGGCAGAAAACTGGACTCTTGCAGGTATGGGTCTTGCGATGAAAGCTTTTGACTGGGATGCACTCACCAAATATCATGGCGAATGTCCTCTCCACGATGCTTATGTTCCCGGTTTGCTTTCTCACAGCTATGATTCTCAGGAAGAAATCATGGCGCAGGCTCGTGCATGGGCATACCAAGCTATCGAATATCTTGAAAAAGAAGATAATACAGAATATGGCAAAAAACTTTCTGACAACGATTACATCTACAAAGGTGATCCTGAAAAATGGAAAAAATTTGCTTACTCTGTAATTGTTCGTGACCTTGCAGCTCTTTCTAATAAAAAAGACTTCAGTGAAAAGTACGCTCAGGAATTGATTAGCTGCGCTGCTAAAGCATTCAGCTCAGCTGACGATGATGCTGTTGTTTCTGTATCAGGTCAAGGAGCAAGCGATCCTTTCACAGCTTATAATAACTTCTGGGGTCCCTATCGTGGCAATCTCTCTCGTTCATATTTCCAGCATGACTATGCCGTTCAAGTGATGACAGGTGCTGTTCGTAAGTATAACGAAGAAACCGGAGACCTCATTCCCGTTGAAAACAATAAGTATTTCCCCTATGAGTTAATGGATAAACAAATTATCTGTGATACTCTTTACAATGAAGCAGGTCACTATGACCCTCGTATGGTTGTTAAACTTGGTACTGTAGATGACCCCATGTATAACAATACAAATAACGCTGACTCTATCAAAGCTCACCGTTATTTCGGTGGTACATTCACCGGTTATACCGGTCCTATCGGTGCTGCTCCTTCATTGTATGGACGTAATGCGACTTCGTCAATTACGCTTGATGGTTCAGGTCGCTGGCTCTATGCTGATGGTGCTCCATACGTGCTTATGACTGCCGCTGAAATCAACTTCTGTCTTGCTGAAGCATACTGGAAACTTGGTCGTAAAGCTGATGCTTTTGAAGCATTTAAAAACGGTGTAAAAGAAGACTTGGCATTCACTGCTAAATATATTGTTACCGGAACTGCAGGAAAACAGGCTGGTGGAGACAAGATTTCAAAATCACTCTTCAATACTCTCGCAGCTGAATATGCTGCAGGTCCTTTTGTTGAAGGTCTTTCACTCGATGAGTTCTCTCTTTCTCACATCATGATGCAGAAATTTGTAGCACTCTTCCCCTGGGGTAGCCTTGAAGAATGGGTTGACCAGCGTAAATATCACTATGATATTGCTTACACCGGAGATTATCCCTCAGAAGGTAATGGATGGTCTACTACTGTTCTTGACCAAAAATGGGATACCGATCCAACTAAAGTCTATAAAGGTTTCTATCTCCTACCTGCAAACGTTCAGCTTCGCAAAGGTTCTTATGGTTCTACTACTAATGCGGGGTCTCCTTGCTACCGTGTTCGTCCGCGCTATAACTCGGAATATATGTGGAACATTCCTTCACTAGAAAAAATCAAACCCATTAGCGGTATGTCTAATTTCTATCATACCTCAATTCCCTGGTTCGCTTATCCAGGTGATATGCCACAGTAAGTTCCGGGTTTAAACTTAAATATAATATAAGATTAATATGAAGATTTTACGATACATCCCTCTGTTCATAGCAGCAGTAGCAACTCTTGTATCTTGTGAAAAAAATGAGATTGAGTTTCCTATGGAACACATCGATGCAAAGCTTTCACAAATTCAGCTTTACTACTTAGTTCCTCAAGTAGCTAATAATGCTAATTCAATTTACAAGGTTGAAATTGATGATCAGGAAATTGTACAGCCTAATAACGCTGCTGTAATTTCTGTGAATAACTTTATCCCCTCCGGTGCAGTTGCTGTTTATTATGCAACTGATCCTAAAATCACAGATCACCGCATCAAAATGTACAAAGGTACAAGTCGCGAACTCGTATATGACCGCACTATTAAACTCCTTCCCGGAAAACAACAGGTCGTAGTTCACGATTTCGATAAAGATCCCGTTGTTATTGATGCAGGTTATGACGAAGATGGTTTCTCATTTGCTACTAAACCTTCGTTCTGGTCTGACTCTACCGGCTATGTTCGCCTATACAACTTCCTTTATGAAGAAAAAGGTGTTCCTTACCCCGGTAAAATCCAGTATCAAGGTCAGTTCACAAAAACCTGGGGTGATAAGAGCAAAACCGAATGGTTTAACGTAGGAGAACCTGTAGCCTTTGGAGAAGCTACTTCTTGGAATGCAATCACTGTTAATGCTGTTCCTGCCGCTTCTTATGGTGATACTCGTGTTGACTATCGTATTGTTGACGAGAACGGAGATGTAATCCAAGTTCTCAACGCAAGCAATAAGATGGTGAATTATAGCGACTATTGGACTCTCCGTCCCGGTCGTCGATATATGCACTTCTTCCGTGGATATCGTACTCAAACGCCAGTTTGCGGTGTAAGCTCATTCGGAGCTCTCTAATTCGGAGTTAGTTAGAAATCCATAATAATAAAACCGGGTGTGTCAGAAATGACACACCCGGTTTTTATTAAAGTCATGCTGGTGAATGAAATATTTATCAACTCGTGGTTTTCCCAATTAGACAATAATAATGTAAATAAAACTTTAATTTGTCAAGCAGCTCATTTCCAAACAAATAATTAGACTTGTGTTTTTTGCATATCTCTTACCAAGAGATATGCAACATCTTATATAT
>JAIDRE010000041.1 GCA_029061925.1 Muribaculaceae bacterium
GTTGGCATATTTATACATGCCGAAACAAATCAAAAGGATGTCCAACAATTTGAGGGTGCTATTAGATTTGGAGGAAATTATCCGTTAGGAAGTTATAGGAGTATGACAAGTGCTTTGGGGGCTAATATAGGTTTAGATTTAAGATTTAATTATGATGACTTGCCTTTAGATTTTGGGGTAGCCATCGATGTTGTAGCAACGTCCTATAACTTCCATAAACCCGATTATAATTTCCAATATGATACATATACTACATTAGGAATTACATATTGTAGTAATTATAATTTCAGACAAGGATATAAAGTTAACCCCTATGTAGGGGCAGGCTTAGGATATGCATATAATTATTATAATTATCACTCAAACAATATAGAAAAAAATTCTTTTATATTTGTACCGAAAGTAGGTGTAGAATTATTCTATCACTTGCGGTTTGAGGGATCATTAATACTTTGTCGAAAATATTTTAATTGTGTAAGTTTAACAGCTGGAGTTGTTATTGGCGGTCGACCGCGTAAATCTAAATATAAATAAAATAGAAAATAAACTCTTAATGATATAGAAATTTATATAAGTATAGATGCTGGCAATTCATACTAATAGAGCCTTACAGTTTAATTTAGTTAAAAATTATATTATGATGCATTTTTATTTTTAAAACAAGTTAAATTTTTTGGTGTTAAATTATTTTTAAGCGAATAAGGCTTGACAGATAAAATATTATCGCTACATTTGGGGCGATAATTAAAGCCTAATCGTTTATTCAACTTTCTAATAACTAAATAAATCAATATTATGAAACGTTTTGTGTTTTTACTAATTGCTGCAATGGCTGTTTTGACCTCAGGAGCCGTTACGCCGCAAAAAGAAGTTCAGCCGTTTGAGGGAGCTTTACGTGTAGGACCCTCATTCCCTCTTGGCACCTATAAAGGGATGTCTAACAAGGTTGGACCGAATGTTGGTCTTGATTTTCGTTTCAACTATGATGATATGCCTCTTGATTTTGGTGTGTCGTTTGATATTGCCGGAGTATTAAGAAAAAAATCTCATGTTAAAGATAACCCCGCAGAACTAAGATATACCAATTGGTCATTCACAGCCACAAGTAACTATAACTTTAGACAAGGTCATAAAATCAATCCATATGCCGGTATCGGACTCGGATATATCGGTCACGCCGTAATCGATGACGACTTAAACCTTAATAAAACCGGGGATTGCAGTAGCTTTTTGTTTACTCCCCGAATTGGTGTAGAGTTGCTTTATCACATCCGTTTTGACATATCGGCAATGGTATGCCGTAGCGGTTTTAACTGTTTGAATTTAAATGTCGGCTTCGTTATTGGAGGTCGTCCACGTAAATCTAATGTTGAAAAGAAATGAGAATAAAGTTATTTTTGGTCGCTCTTTTAGCTACTATGGCTGTTAGCGCAACAAAACCTCTTGACGTTAGCCGCATCGAGGTTGAAGTGAAAGGCGGTACAAATATCCCTTTCAAGGCAATTCACTATGGATCAAAAGCAGGTTTGACACTTGGTGTTGACGCACGTTATAATTTGAAAGACATGCCGTTTGATGTTGGTGTGTCGTTCTTGGCAAACTGGGCTCAAGGTGAAGGTTTGACTGAGTTCGTTGATGTTGATGAAATTATTTATACAATATATGCTTGCCGCCACCGCACGCTTGCCGGACTCATCACCGGAGGATATAACCTAAGACGCGGCTATAAGGTAAATCCCTACGCCGGCATCGGGATTGGTATCGGTGGAACTTCGATTTGGAAAGACTCGCTGTTGCCTAACGCAGTAAAAGCCGTATTTGTGCCAAAAGTCGGTGTGGAATTAATGTATAACTTCCGCCTTGAGGTTTCTGCACTCGTCACCCGCAATCATTTTAATTCCCTGAATTTCACATTAGGCGTTGTCTTTGGCGGTCGCCCCAAGAAAGTCAAGGCTCTCCCGGATGCAAATAATTAAAGAGGTGACTCCAAACAGAAAAATTGAGCAAATTTACAGTTAGCGAATTGAAAATTAAATGATAAAAAATCTTAATTTTTACATTTTGCGGTAAAATATTTGCTCAATAAAAAAAAAGGAGTTAACTTTGCACTCGCTTTTAGATAAAAGTCTGAAGCAACGTTGGCCCATTCGTCTATCGGCTAGGACGCAAGATTTTCATTCTTGAAAGAGGAGTTCGATTCTCCTATGGGCTACCAATAATTAAAATAGAATAACTTCATAATGGCAAACCACGACTCATCTAAAAAGAGAATTCGTCAGACGATTGCTCGTCGTCTCCACAACCGCTACTACGAAAAAACTGCTCGTAATGCTGTTCGTAATCTTCGCAAGATGACCAATCTCGAAGAAGCTAAAGCAGAACTCGTAAAAGTTAGCGCCATGCTTGATCGTCTTGCTTCTAAGAAAACTATTTCTAAGAACAAAGCATCAAACCTCAAAAGCAAGCTCGCTCGCTACGTCAATAAGCTTGCTGCCTGAGCAAAGCTAAAAAAAATAAAAATTGTGCCGGAGGGCTTTTTCCCTTCCACAGTTTTAAATTGGCCCATTCGTCTATCGGCTAGGACGCAAGATTTTCATTCTTGAAAGAGGAGTTCGATTCTCCTATGGGCTACTGAAAGGAAGCTGAAAAGCTTCCTTTTTTTGTACTTTTTTTAAATGTTAAAAAAAAGAAGTTAAAAACATTTATTAGCCGTCAGGTTGTTGTATCTTTGTAACGTAAAATTAATTTTGTATGAAATCATTTGAAGAACTTGGCGTTGATCGTCCGTTGCTCGATGCCATCAAAGATATGGGTTTTGAAAATCCGATGCCTGTTCAGGAACAGGTTATTCCCCATTTGTTGAACAACGACAACGATGTCGTGGCTCTCGCACAGACAGGGACCGGTAAAACAGCAGCCTTCGGACTACCCGTTTTGCAACGCATCAATGCTGATAAAAACACTCCCCAGGCACTGATTCTGTCGCCGACCCGCGAACTTTGCCTGCAGATTGCCGGCGACCTTGCCGACTTCTCAAAATATATGCCTAAAATCAGAATTATTCCGGTTTATGGCGGTTCGAGCATCGAGAGCCAAATCAGAGCGCTTCGCGAAGGTGCCCAGATTATCGTGGCAACCCCGGGGCGTTTGATCGACCTTATCAATCGTGGGGTCGTAAACCTCAAAAATGTTCATACAGTTATTCTTGACGAGGCCGACGAGATGTTGAACATGGGATTTCTTGATTCGCTCAATGCGATTCTCGAGCACGTTCCCGACGAACGAAAAATGCTAATGTTCTCAGCTACAATGCCTAACGAAATAGCCCGCATAGCCAAACGATATATGCATGACCCCATAGAAATCGTGGTCGGAACCCGTAACGAAGGGTCGGCAAACGTGCGCCACATCTATTATATGGTTAATGCACGTGATAAATATCTTGCACTCAAGCGTATCGCCGATGATAACCCCGATATTTATGCGATTATATTCTGTCGTACACGTCGCGACACACAAGAAATTGCCGATCAGTTGATTACCGACGGTTATAATGCCGACGCTCTTCATGGCGACCTTTCGCAACAGCAGCGCGACATCGTGATGAAGAAGTTCCGCGACCGTGTTATCTCGATATTGGTTGCAACCGATGTGGCAGCCCGAGGATTGGATGTTGACGATTTGACCCACGTAATCAACTATGGTTTACCCGAAGATACAGCCGTTTATACACACCGTTCGGGTCGTACGGGCCGTGCCGGCAAAACAGGTGTTTCGATTGCTATCATCCACTCGCGCGAAAAAGGTCGTTTGAAAGAAATCGAACGTATCATCGGTAAGAAATTTGAGCGCAAAGATGTGCCGACTCCCGAGCATATCATTGAAAAACAGCTTTATAGCCTTGCCGACCGCATCGAGCGTGTCAAAGTCGATGATGCAGCGATGGAGAAATATACACCCGGAGTCATAAAAAAACTTGGTTGGCTTTCAAGCGAAGACTTGATCAAACGTGTTTTGTCGCTTGAGTTCAACCGACTGATAAATTACTATAAAGACGCTCCATCTATCGACTTTATCGATGATAAAAAGTCGGGTAAAAAAGAGCACGAAGTACCTCGAAACACCAAGGAAAAAGACCGCCGTACAGCTGAGAAAGGCATGGAAAGAATCTATATCAATGTCGGTAAAAACGACGGATTCTATGCCGGCAATCTGATTGAGATACTTAATCATGAGGTCAAAGGACCGCGCGTTGACGTCGGTCGTATTGACCTGATGCCCGGCTACTCGCTTTTTGATGTGAAAAATGCCGATGCCCGCCGAGTTGTTGACGCTTTGACCGGAGCCGATTTTCTTGGACGCCGCATATTTTCTGAGATAGCCAAGGAGGGTAAGGATTATGCCAAAGCAGCTGCTCGCAAGTCAAAAGACAAAGAGAGAGTCAAAAGCGCCGGCCGTCCCCGTAAAGCTAAACGTTCAAAACGCTAAAGTTAAGATATAATGATATTTAAAAATATTGTCAAACTAATTTTTGCATCGATTATCGTTGTGGTTTCAACCTCAACGGCTATTGCTCAGGTATCACCTGCAAAACTTTTCATTGATGCTCCGCAGTCTCGTTTCCCGTTTCTCTCAAAGATGAAACGAATGGACATGGTTGATTATTTTACCGGTGGTATAAACCGTGCATCAGAAAATTTGCTTGGCGGAAAATCGCGCATTCTTGAACTAACCCCCGACTATATCAAAGTTGAACTTGTCGAAGGGGGTATCACGACTACGTCGCTCATTCCGGTTACCTATGGTAAAGATTCATTGATTGTGGTGGTTTCAAACGTTGCCACTCCGGCTCCCGATGGTATGGTTTCGTTCTACACAATTGATTGGGAACAGATTGACACCAAACAATTTTTTGTAGAGCCAACTTTTGACGAGTGGTTGCAAAAGGGTGTTGACAAAACGTTGCGCAACGATCTTCGCGACGCCATTCCGTTTGTGATGGCTGAATACTCGTTTGACCCGCAATCAAAAATTCTGACACTCAAACAAACAGCCGAACAATATCTGCCCAAAGCCGATTATGACAAGGTCAAAAATCATATGCTAAGCGAAATAAAATATCGCTGGACCGGAAAGAAAATGGTTAAAATAAAATCATAATGACCGATACAGTCGATTCATATTTGACACTGTCGCAGTTTAACAGTTTTGTGGCGTCGCTTATTCAAGTCGATGCCACTTCTGATGTCTGGGTAACGGCTGAAATCAGTGATTTTAGTGTGCGAGGCGGTCATTGTTATCTTGAACTTGTCGAGAAAGACGACACATCATCGACCATTGCCCGTGCCCGCGCAATCATCTGGGCTAACAACTTTTACCGTATCAAAGCAATGTTTGAGCGCGAGACAGGTCAAAGCCTTCAGGCTGGCATCAAGATTATGGCACTCGTGTCGGCATCGTTCCATCCCGCTTATGGCTACTCGTTGATTATTAGCGATATAAACCCTCAGTTTACGATCGGGCAGATGGTTCTTCAGCGCAAGCTGATTATCGATCGCCTGACTGCCGAGGGTGTCATTGACATGAACCGTGAACTTCCCTGGGCTGTACCCTCAAACCGAATCGCTGTCATTTCAGCACCCGGAGCCGCCGGATATGGCGACTTCCTGAGCCAGTTGCTTGGTGGCGGAAACCGATTGAGATTTTATGTTGACTTTTTCCCTGCCATTATGCAAGGGAAACGTGCGGCTGAGTCGATTATCGGTGCGCTTGACGCAATCTCACGCGACATCGACCGCTATGACTGCGTTGTGCTGATTAGAGGCGGTGGCGCAACCGACGATCTGGCTTGTTTTGAAGACTACGAGTTGGCTGCCAACATCGCTCAATTCCCTATCCCCGTGATCATTGGCATCGGACACGAGCGCGACATAACATTGCTCGATTATGTCGCCAATATGAGAGTGAAGACTCCGACCGCAGCCGCCCAGTGGCTTTTGTCGCGACAAGATGCTTTGCTGTCAGACCTCGACCGACTCTCCGAGTCAATCGTCGGTTCGGCTCAACAAGCCATCGACCGTGCGCGCGAAACAATCTCACGCTTCACGTTAGGACTCACAACCGGCGTAAACCGACTGATGACACCTGAGCTCAGCCGTCTCGACATCATGGCTGAGAAACTCAAGACACTCCCCGTCGCTGCAATTTCTCGCGAAAAAAACAATATTGAATCAATTAAAAATTTGATAGACGCTCTTTCGCCCCAAGCAGTTTTGAAACGTGGCTACACCATCACTCGCCGAGCCGGAAGCGCAATAAAAAGTGTCGGTTCGGTCAGCAATGGCGACCTGATTCAAACAATATTTTATGATGGCGTCGTAACCGGCAAAGTAACTGAAATTAAACCCTCAAATAAATCTGAATGATGAAAGCTCCCGATAAATTGACCTACACAGAGGCAATCTCTGAATTGAAACAGATTCTTGAAGAAATGCAGTCAGAAAACTGTGACATCGACCGTCTGACCAAGATGACAACCCGTGCCGCGTCGCTCATCGAGGAATGTCGCCGCCGACTCACCGCCACCGATGCCGAATTACAGCAGATTCTCGATCGTCTGACAAACGTTTAGCGGTATATAACAGATTATTATTCTGATGTTAATTCTTTATAAATTTTCATGGATTAACATCAAAAAATGTACCTTTGCATCTGTTTTATACCGAACTTCAATGTATTATCACATATTCTAATAATTATAATTTTTAACGACATGAAATTTTCCCATTTCACTATGTTATGTTTGACTTTGACCGGAACTATGGCGACTTCGTGCTCGGGTAACCGCGAACACCTCAAGAGCCTCGATAAAGCCTATGTCAATGATTCTATCGCTCCCGGTGACGATTTCTATACCTACGTCAACTACGGATGGCAAAAGGCTCACCCGCTCACCGGCGAATATTCACGTTACGGACAATTTAACATCCTGACCGACGAATCGGAACGACGTGTAAAAGAGATTGTAACCGGTCTCGCCGACCAAAATCCCGAAGAAGGCAGCGTTGCTTTTAAAGTTGCAACCATCTACTCTCAGGCAATGGACTCTGTGCGCCGCAACAACGAAGGTGCCGAGCCTATCAAAGCCGACCTCGCCAAAATCGAGTCGACCGACCACGACGGCATGTACGACCTCTTGATTTGGATGCACACCAATTATGGCAATCCATTTTTCGGTGCCGGTCCGATGGAAGACATGACCAACTCTAACCAATATGCAATGTATGTCAGCGGTGCTCGTCTCGGTATGGGCGACCGTGACTACTATCTCGAAAACGACGATCGCAATACAAACGTGCGTAACGCCTACAAGAAGCTTATCAAAACACAGATGATGAATGCGGGTTACAACGAAGCTGACGCCGACCGCATCGTTGACAACGTAATGAAAATCGAGACATCTATCGCCGAGAAAACCCGCACCCGCGAGGAGAGCCGCGACATCACCAAGATGTATAACCCCTACAAAACAGCCGACCTCGCAGGCAACTTCAAAAACGTTGACTGGAATTCATATTTCAAGACAACTATGAACATCGACACGCCTGATCAAGTCATTGTTACCGATCCCGAAACACTCAAACGCGGTGTTGAACTCCTCGGATCACTCAACGATCGTGAAATCAAAGACTACTACCTTTGGAAATATGTTAATCAGGCTTCAAGCCGTCTTAGTGATAACTTTACCGATGCAAACTTTGAATATACCAAAGTCTTAACCGGTGCTCAGGAACAGCGTCCCCGCTGGAAACGTGCGCTTGGTGCGACTGAAGGAGCCCTTGGCGAAGCTATCGGTCAGCTTTATGTTGAAAAATACTTCCCGGAGTCATCTAAACAATATATGCTCGGTTTGGTTGAAAACCTCCGTGTAGCTCTCGGCAAACACATTGACGAACTAACTTGGATGAGCGACTCTACCAAAGCCAACGCCCACAAAAAACTTGAAGCCTTTACCGTTAAGATCGGCTATCCCGACAAATGGAAAGACTATTCATCAATGGAAATCGATCCCTCTAAGAGCTATTATGAAAACATGCACAATGTTTCAATGTGGCATCAGGCTGAGGAATATGCCAAATGGGGCAAACCGGTTGACAAAACCGAATGGGGTATGACACCTCAGACCGTCAATGCCTACTACAACCCTATGGCTAACGAAATCGTGTTCCCTGCCGGTATTCTTCAAGCTCCGTTCTTCGATCCCGAAGCATCAGATGCTGAAAACTATGGCGGTATCGGTGTGGTAATCGGTCACGAAATGACTCACGGATTTGACGATCAGGGTCGTAACTTCGATGCCGAAGGCAACATGAAACCTTGGTGGACCGAAGCTGATGCCGAGGCATTTACTGCTCTCACAGATAAACTCGTCGCTCAGTTTGATTCAGTTGAAATTCTCCCCGGAATGTATGCCAACGGTCGTTACACACTCGGCGAAAACATCGCCGACCAAGGTGGTCTTCGCGTTTCTCGCACTGCCTTCCTCGATGCTCAGGCTAAAAAAGGTGTTGACATCGAATCTGAAGCCGCAATGATTGACGGTTTCACCCCAATGCAAGTTTTCTATATGAACTATGCCAACATCTGGGCAAACAACATCCGCGAAGAAGAAAAACGTAACCGCACTACAAGCGACGTTCACTCGCTTGCTGAAAACCGCGTTAACGTAACCCTCCGCAACATCGTTCCCTTCTTTGAAGCATTCAACATCAAAGAAGGCGACAAAATGTATCGTCCCGCCGAAGAACAGGTTATCATCTGGTAATCCCGTCCAATCAAATTATTATTTCTCAATCTAATTGAGAAACGACATAAAATAACACCGGGAGGCAATATCGTATAAAGATATAGCCTCCCGTTTTTTGTAAATTTCTACAATTCATACAATGAATCTTCTACATTTCATACATTGAAACGTCTACAATTCATACATTTTTATTTTAAAATTTTGGAGATCAACAAATTATACACTGATTAAGTATGGGTGAAATGTATTTACCATCTTTTATGATTTAATGTGTATAAGGAGATAAAGATTACATATCAACTGGCTTCCACTCACTAATCACTATATGGTCTGGTGCCAATTTTTTATTATATCTACCGCCAAAAAGACTTTCTCCAATCCCAATACCCCACTCAATGGTTCGTTCGTATTCACCATTCAAATCATAGAGTTTGCATGTGTAACCTCCATAAGTCGGATGTGCTTCTTTCGATTTTCTAATGACATTTCTCCCATAATTACCTTTACCATACTGATAGGCACTCCTTATTTTACCATCAGAGAAAAAGTTACAGGAAAGATATAATGTTTCAGAATCATATAAATAAGACTTTATACTTTCAATAATGCCATTAGAATACCAGGTGAATACATTAAAATATTTAGGTTTGCCGTTGTCATAGACAATCTCCCATTCTCGATGACCTTTATTGTCTATTGCAAATTCTAATTTGATTTCGTTCGTGAATTTGTGACTACAAGTATAACGTTTTCTTGCTTTATCATATATTATATAACCCCACAGACCTTCGTTTTTTTCCTCTGACGGATTAAAATATTCAACATTTCCCTCATATTTAATATAGTGATTTCGATGCTCAAATTGTTGAGCAAGCTCTCTTGCTTCAGATGGGTTTGGGCAATCCAATACACGTTTTTGTTGAGAGTCGGTTAAATTGAACTTGTTAAGCCAGTTACCTTTTTCTTTGCTACCATCTTTAAAATATGTTGTTCCATTGCTGTAAAGTTGAGAAGAACCAGACCCAATTGACCGCGATATGTCTCCCTCAAATCTATCTCCATTAGTATATTTGAATACGCCTTTTTCTATCGATTGGTACAATTCTTCTTGTTTAATTTGATATTTTATAGGACCTTCAAAATAGTTTCCGTTTTGATAAGTCCATTTAGTTAGATAGCAATGTTCAAGAAGTTTTCCATAATTCCAGTAATTATCCTCTGATAGAGAACCATCGTCTTTAATGAATAAAGTAATATTTGATATATTTTTTTCGTTAATATTGTAATCTTGAGAATATACAATGTTACCATTTTCGTAGCTTAACGTAATTCTCTTAAGACCGTTAGCCAAATTGTTTTTTTGTCCATCCAGTATAATTAACCGAATAAGACTATCTTCTTGTACAGGCTTTACCCTTCCTTTGAATATTGTTCCATCTCCCCATTGTATCGTTACACCATCATTTGCTTGGAGTAGGATTTGGTTAACTTCAAAAGAATCATTATCATTGAAAGAAATTCCTGGAAATTCAGCGGACCAATATGAAATATATTTTCTCTCCGTATTGTTCTTTTTAACATAAAAGGTGTTAACATTCTTCACGCTTACTATTACAGTACGATCCTGAGATAAACTTTCTAAGTATGATATTTTGTTTCTTGTTATTTTTAAAGCTCCAGCTTTTTTAGGCTTATAATTCATGGTGAAATCGTCCATGTTAGAGACATAGAAACTACCATAAAGTTTGTTGGTATCTGTTGGTGTTTTCAAAAGCTTTACTCCGGTAATAACTAACCTGTCAGCAGTATATGAAACCTTTCCTCCCAAAATGAGTTCAGGAGTTGAAGATGTTGTATCATAAAATTTAGCAAATGTACCATTGACCAGTTTCCCTTTCTCTATAATGCCGTAAATAGAATAATGGTGTGTTGCGAAGTTTATTGATTGCGGAGACTTAGTATTTGTATTTGAAGTATAGGTGTTGGATTCATACCATGTTTCTACTTCTTTTTCAATATCTGCGAATTCATTTTGAGAGGAAGCAGTAAAACATGTACAAATCAAAAGAAAGAAAAGAAGATGTTTCATGATTTCTTATTTATAAAAATTACCTTGTCCAATATGATCCGAGCAAATAATTGTTATATTATTTTATGCCATTTTGCATTGCTTGACAAATTGTTATAAATATTTGGCGTTACAGAATCATTCTCTATGAATCTTATGTTCAAGCTGCTTGCATTGGAATAAAGAAATCTCGCAATCTCGCCGTGAGCTGTATTAACGTTATTATGCTTTTCCAATATTTTAGCATAACTGGACGGAAAATTTTGTATGAATAGTTGTATAAAATCGTGAGAATCGAATTGCGAACCAAGTTTTGTTAGAATGATTTTAACCTCGTTAATATCCATAGTAATATAAAAAGCCGCGGTCATCCCCTCGTTGGCGTTAAGAAATTATTAAAAGAAAAAGCGCGGGAATCTGTATCAGTTACCGTCCTACGAACAGAGGCTTCTCGCATTGCCCTATTGATGTTGGACGGCAACGAAGAAGCCCACGCATATATATGTATATGACACTTTACAGCGTATTTCTCACGAAATACAAACTATAAAGCGCGATATAACATATCCACGGGCATCTATCGTTGCTCATTCCTTGACATCAATATGAAATTTTGCGAGAATTTCTGTTCATCAAGAATCAGCGCGGATAAACGCTTTTTATGTCTTTGCAACCCACCCTCAATACCCAAACGGGGCATCTGCGATTCGGTTAGCATTGCAAAATTACGAAAAAAAATAATATAGCAATCCTAAAATTAAAATTGATATATAAATAAAGTAAATATGAATTTGTCTAAAAAATATCCTAAATC
>JAIDRE010000042.1 GCA_029061925.1 Muribaculaceae bacterium
CAAAGACGATAGGTTGTATTATATTTTTCAGGAACAAACTTGATAATGTCATCCATTACAGGTTTGAGAGAAATATCGGCAAAGTGACGCATATTAACAAACCACTGGAGTGACAGGCGCGGTTCAATGGGTACTTTTGTACGCTCAGAACAGCCAACTTTATTTGTATAGTCCTCGATTTTCTCAACCAATCCTGCAGCTTCAAGGTCTTTGACAATTTGCTCGCGGACCTCGAAACGATCCATTCCGACATACATTCCGGCAACCTCATTGACCGTTGCATCTTCGTTGAAAATGTCGATGGTTTCAAGGTTGTGGGTTTTGCCGAGCATATAGTCGTTTTTATCGTGGGCAGGTGTTACTTTAAGACAGCCTGTACCGAAATCAATCTCGACATAACGGTCTTCGATTACCGGAATAACACGGTTTACAAGAGGAACAATCACTTTTTTGCCCTTTAACCAAGCGTTCTTGGGGTCTTTGGGATTGATACACATTGCGGTGTCGCCCATGATTGTTTCGGGACGGGTTGTAGCAACAACGGCATAGCGGCGACCATTGCTGTCAACATGGATAACCTCGCCTTCCTCACCTGTAGCTCCGGTCATGTCGTCGTCAGCGACATAATATTTCAAATAGTAGAGTTTTGATTGCTCCTCTACATAAAATACTTCGTCATCACTGATTGCAGTACGGTTTTTGGGATCCCAGTTAACCATACGCAAGTCACGGTAAATCAAACCTTTGTCATAAAGGTCGCAGAATACTTTTAAAACGCTCTTTGAACGGGTCTCGTCCATGGTGAACGCTGTACGATCCCAGTCACAAGATGCGCCGAGACGACGTAACTGCTTAAGAATGATGCCACCATGTTTGTCGGTCCATTCCCACGCGTGTTTTAAAAACTCCTCGCGTGTAAGGTCGATTTTACGAATACCCTCCTGAGCAAGTTTATTGATAACCTTTGTTTCGGTAGCGATTGAAGCATGGTCGGTTCCGGGAGCCCAAAGAGCATTTTTACCCTCCATACGGGCACGACGAACAAGAATATCCTGAATCGTATTGTTGAGCATGTGACCCATGTGAAGAATTCCGGTTACGTTTGGTGGCGGAATTACAATTGTGTATGGTTCACGTGCATCAGGAACAGATTTGAAAAGGTTGTGTTTCAACCAGTATTCATACCACTTTCCTTCAACATCAGAAGGGGTATATTTGGGGGCTATTTCACTCATTGTTATTAATATAATTTTGATATTTCATATAAACCGACTGCAAATTTAATCATTTATTCAGTCATAAGGTCTATTATGATTCTTAAATTTTTAATAATCTGTTAAAAATTATCGCGCATCGGCGTGACCTTCATAATAATTAATGTAGGCTTTCAAGACCTGTTTTACGCCACCGGGGGTTGGATAATCGCCGGTAAAATACCAGTCGCCGGGATGGTTAGGTATTGCGTTGTGGAGTCCTTCAATGCTCTGGTAGATAATCTCAACCTCGGCTTTAGTGTTTTCGGGAGTCAACAATCGGGCAATTTCATCAGATATTTCCTTAGTGGTGAACGGTTCATAGATTTTCTTTACGACATTTACTCGTTCATTGTCAGCGAGTTGCAACTGTTCAAGAGCATCGTTATAAACTTGAGTTAAAACATCAGACATTCCACGCTGTTTCAACAGACTCACAGCCGCTTTGAAGGCGATAAACTCAGCCATACGCGACATATCAATACCATAATAATCGGGATAACGGACTTGAGGTGCCGACGAAACGATTACGATTTTACGAGGATGCAGACGGTCAAGTATCTTAATGATAGACTGTTTGAGGGTTGTACCTCGAACAATGCTGTCGTCAATCACAACAAGAGTATCAACATCGTTTTCGATGCAACCGTATGTCACGTCATAGACATGGGCTGCCAAGTCGTTTCGCGAGGTTCCCTCGGCAATGAATGTGCGAAGTTTGATATCTTTAATTGCGACTTTCTCAACTCTCAACTTGAATTTCATTACTTTAGTAAGAGTCTCAAAATCAAGCTCTCCCCTGCTCTGCAATTCAAGAATTTTATCGCGTTTCCATGCATCAAGCTGCTTTTCAAAGCCTTCAACCATCCCAATAAAAGCAACCTCGGCGGTGTTTGGAATGAATGACAAAACAACCTTTGACAAATCATTGCCCGACGCTTTCATTACTTCGGGAACAAGGTTCAAACCGAGGGCTTTACGTTCTTTATAAATGTCGGCATCGCTACCTCGTGAAAAATATATGCGTTCAAACGAGCAACGAGCATTTCCCTTTTCGCCCAACACCCTAACATCACTAATTTTACCGCTTTTGGAGACAATCAGCGCGTTACCTGGAGTAAGTTCACGAACCTGAGCACGGCGAACGTTGAGTGCTGTTTGGATAACAGGACGTTCAGAAGCAACGACAACAATCTCATCGTCAGTATAATAGAACGCGGGGCGGATGCCTTTGCTATCACGCAAAACAAACATATCACCCGAACCGGTTGCTCCACACATGACAAATCCGCCATCCCACATCGGTGCAGCCGATTCCAACATCAGACGAATGTCAAGATTGTCTTCGACAGCCAGTCCAAGTTCGGGATCTTCAAGTTTGTCTCTGAATTGGCGGTAAACCCTATGGTTCTCTTTGTCAAGAGCATATCCAAGTTGTTCAAGAATCACAACTGTATCACTGTAAATGCGTGGATGTTGTCCTCGTTTGACAATATGTTGAAAAATTTCGTCAACATTTGTCATATTAAAGTTGCCACACATCAACAAGTTACGCGAACGCCAGTTGTTACGACGCAAAAACGGATGAACGTATGAGATTCCACTCTTACCGGTTGTGCTGTAACGCAAGTGCCCCATGTAAATTTCACCGATAAAAGGAGTTTCACGTTCGACAACATTTACCGGAAGTGATTCGCAGTCATTTAGTTGAGAGCCAATAGATTCAAAGATTTTGGTAATTGCACTTGACCCTAAGGCACGTTCGCGGAAAACATATTCGGTTCCCGGTTCGGCATACATTTTTACGACACCGACACCGGCACCCTCCTGCCCACGGTTATGCTGCTTTTCCATAAGAAGATACAAAATGTTGAGCGCATAACTATATGAGCCATATTTTTCTTTGTAATATTCAAGTGGTTTTAAGAGGCGTATCATCGCTACGCCACATTCATGTTTAAGAATCTCCATCAGTGAGGTTTATATTATCTAATAAAAAGGAGTTCGCGATATTTTGGCAAGGGCCACATTTCATTATCAACCATCAACTCCAATTTGTCAATATGTCGTCGGATTACATCAATCGCAGGAACTACAGTGTCATGATATGCGATTGCTTTTTCACGTTCTGAAGTGATTTTGTTCGCTTTTTTGCGAGCTTCGACCATTTCATCAACCTTAGTTTTGATGATAGACATATTATATGAGATTTTCTCAATGGTCGAGAGATCGGCAGCCAATAGTGATTCGTGTTTAGAATCAGGGAACAAGCTTTTGAGTTTCACGAGGTTATCAACAAGGATCGACTGATAACGAGTTGCAACAGGGAGAATGTGATTGATCGCAAGGTCACCGAGTACACGAGCCTCAATCTGTACTTTCTTGGTGTACATTTCCCATTTAACTTCATTACGGGCTTCAAGTTCGATTTTTGATAGTACTCCTGTACGACCAAACATTTCGATTGAGTCGGGTCGAAGATATGCATCAAAGATTTTAGGAATTGAAGTTTCGCAGTCAAGTCCGCGACGAGCTGCTTCTTCTTTCCATTCGTCGCTGTAACCATTGCCGTCGAAGTGAATAGGCTTGGATTCGATAATCAATTTTTTTACTTCTTCAATAATAGCCTGACGTTTTTCTTGTCCGGAAGCCATACGGCGATCTACCGCTTCTTTAAACGAGTTCAACTGGTCGGCAACAGCTGCATTGAGAGCGAGCATAGCCGAGGCACAGTTTGCTGATGAGCCAACCGCACGGAATTCAAAGCGGTTACCTGTAAAAGCGAAAGGCGATGTACGGTTACGGTCGGTGTTATCAATCATAAGCTCGGGAATCTGAGAAAGACCCAGAGTAACACCCTCTTTTGAAGTCAGATCGGCAAGTGCCGCATCAGAACTATTTTCAATCTGATCAAGAATTGAAGCGAGCTGAGAGCCGGTAAAGATTGATATGATTGCAGGGGGCGCTTCGTTGGCTCCAAGACGATGGGCGTTGGTAGCCGATGAAATCGAAGCCTTAAGAAGTGCGTTATGTTTATGGACGGCTGCCATTACATTTGCGATAAATGTAATGAACTGAAGATTTGCCTCGGGAGTTTTACCGGGTGAGAAAAGTTGAACTCCGGTGTCAGTACCAAGACTCCAGTTGTTATGTTTACCCGAACCATTGATTCCGGCAAACGGTTTTTCGTGCAAAAGTACGCGGAAATTATGACGGCGAGCAACTTCTGACATAATCGACATTAAAAGCAGGTTGTGGTCATTTGCCAGGTTGGTCTCTTCATAAATAGGAGCAAGCTCAAACTGGTTTGGAGCAACCTCGTTATGACGTGTTTTTGCCGGAATACCAAGTTTATGACATTCAATTTCAAGGTCGAGCATAAATGCTTCTACGCGAGAAGGGATTGCACCAAAATAGTGGTCTTCAAGCTGCTGATTCTTAGCACTTTCGTGTCCCATCAAGGTGCGACCGGTCAATGCAAGGTCGGGGCGTGCCGAGTATAGAGCTTCATCAACAAGAAAATATTCCTGTTCCCAGCCCAAATATGAAATTACGTGGTTTACGTTCGGGTCGAACAGGCGAGCAACTGCAGTTCCGGCTTTATCAACCGCATTAAGCGAACGCAAAAGCGGAGTCTTATAGTCGAGAGATTCGCCTGTATATGAAATGAAAATAGTTGGAATACAGAGAGTTTTATCAAGGATGAATGCAGGTGAAGAAATATCCCATGCTGAATATCCGCGAGCTTCAAATGTGTTACGGATACCACCGTTGGGAAAACTTGACGCATCGGGTTCTTGCTGAACAAGGAGTTTGCCAGAAAATTCCTCTACTACTCCACCCTTTCCGTCGTGGTCTATGAATGAGTCATGTTTTTCGGCTGTACCGTCGGTCAACGGATGGAACCAGTGAGTGTAATGACGTGCACCATTATCAATAGCCCAGCGTTTCATACCGTCAGCGACACTGTCGGCAAGAGCACGCGACAACGGTTGTTTATTGTCAATAGCATTGACCAAAGCCTCATAGGTTTTCTTTGGAAGATATTGGTACATTTTAGCACGATTGAAAACGTAGCGTGCATAATACTGTTCGGGACGTTCCTCGGGGATTTCTACAGGAACAGCTTTTCGATCAAAAGCCTCTTCAACAACTTTGAATCTCAACATTGACATAATACCTGATAATGTTAAATTAAACAATCTTTGTACCTAAAATAGCACGCGCCCTCACGGCGAAGCCGGGGGCGCGTCCTCAATTATAATATAATGTTAAATATCTTTATTATCTTTTTCACGGTGCAAAGTTAATAAATTAATCTGTTTTATGGCATAATAGTTTTAAATTTTTTGTTATCTTTGTAATCAAAATCATTAATCATACTTTCTAAATGAACCGAAAAGGCAAATTATACTTTAGATATGGCACAATGGGCTCGGCAAAGACTGCATTGTTGTTGACCACAGCATATAACTTTGAAGAACGCAATCTCAGCTATATATGCATGAAACCGTTTATCGACAACCGTGAAAAAACAAATGTTATCAGATCGCGCATCGGCATCGAGCGTGAATGTCAATGGATTTATGCCGACACCAATCTTTATCAATTTGCTAAAGAATTGTTTGAAAAAAACAATGCTGTCACTAACTGGTTTTTGATTGATGAAGCTCAGTTTTTGACCGAGGAACAAGTTGACCAACTCGCTCAAATTGTCGATGACTATGGTAGCAACGTGATATGTTACGGACTTAGGACCGACTTTAAATCACGACTTTTTGAAGGATCACGCCGACTTTTTGAGATTGCCGATACGATTGATGAAATTAAATCGACCTGTACTTGCGGTCACAAAACCATCGTTAACGCGCGTATCGACTCTAACGGCGAGATTGTTGAAGAAGGTGCCCAGGTTGAAGTCGGTGGCGATGAACGCTACATTGCTGTTTGTCGAAAATGCTGGCGTAACAAGAAGATCGAACAGATGAAACGCAATTCGCTTCCGTTTCTTGAAAATTAAATAGCAATAATAATTATGATTATCGGAACTTTTAAAGACCCATATAACGGCTTGGATCGCAGCTCGCTCGTTAGATTTGCACTCGATGAAGCACGAAAAGTTGCATCGTCACCATTTGTTGCCGGAAGTGTAACCGTTTTAAACAATGCTGTCAAAATAAACAGTCAGAAAGTTGAAGGACGTGCTACCGAAGCGGCTC
>JAIDRE010000043.1 GCA_029061925.1 Muribaculaceae bacterium
TCGTGCCGGAATGTTTAGAATTATTTACAAAAATTATAAAATAAATATGACGTCTTATTTACACTGAATGTTAATGGTAAAAATAGATTTGTGGTAATGAAAAAAAAGCCTTAACTTTGCTAATTATTTTTAAACATCAATTCAACTATTAATTAATATTTAATCATTCAAACCAATCACTTATGATGAAGAGAACCATTCTCTTTGCCTGTTCATTATGGTTGTCAATAGTCGCTATGATTGCGGCAGACAACAAATGTTCGGGTATTGTGGTCGATGAAGCAAACGAACCGCTCATCGGCGCTACAGTCTCTGTCCCCGGTACATCAATTGGCGTACCTACTGACATTGACGGTCATTTCACAATCCAAGTTCCGGCAGGAAAGAAAATCCGTGTCTATTACATCGGTTACAAGTCGGTTGATCTGACTCCCAAAGCTGATTTAGGCACTATTGTTCTTCAACCTGATCAGAAAATGCTTAAGGACGTGGTTGTAACCCAGTCTGTTGCTAAAACTCGTGTGACTCCTGTCGCCATCAGCAACATCTCGGCTCAGACTATCGACCTTAAACTTGGTAATCAGGAACTTCCTGAAGTGTTGAAAACTACTCCCGGTGTATGGACAACACGTAACGGTGGTGGTTTTGGCGATGCTAAAACCAACATGCGTGGTTTCAAGAGCGAAAACGTTGCAGTAATGGTAAACGGTATTCCCATCAACGATATGGAATGGGGTGGTGTTTACTGGAGCAACTGGGCCGGTCTCGGCGATGTAGCTTCAAGCATCCAAACTCAGCGCGGTCTCGGTGCAACTATTGTATCAACTCCCTCTATCGGTGGTACTATCAACATTACTACCCGCACTACCGACGTTGAACGTGGTGGTTCAGTTTGGTATGGTATGGGTAACGACGCTATGAACAACTTCGGTCTTAAAGTTTCGACCGGTTTGATGAAAAACGGCTGGGCTGTAACTCTCCTCGGTTCTCGTAAATGGGGTGACGGTTACATTCAAGGTACTCCCTTCAACAGCTACAACTACTTTGTAAACGTTTCTAAACGCATTAACGACAGCCATCAAATCTCTCTTACTGCATTTGGCGCACCTCAAACTCACTATCAGCGTAGTTCACAGAATGGTCTCTCAATCGAAGGCTATCAGGAAGTTAAAAACTACATGAACGGAGAGAGCATGTACAAGTATAACCCGACTTTCGGTTATGACAAGAATGGTCAAATGCGTAACTCAAGCTACAACTACTATCACAAACCTCAAATTTCACTTTCTCACATTTGGCAGATTAGCGAAATTAACTCACTCTCTACCTCGATTTACGCTTCATTTGCAAACGGTGGTGGTTACTCAGGTCAGGGTAGTGGTCTCGGAAAATATACCTATTCTACTTGGTATGGCGCAACCAATGGTCAGATTAACACTACCTTCCGTTGTCCAGACGGTACATTTGACTATGCTGCAATTCAAGAACTCAATGCCAACAGCCTGACAGGTTCTGAACTTGTAATGAGCCAGTCAACAAACTCTCATACTTGGGTTGGTCTTGTTTCATCTTATAAACATGAAATCAACCAATCAAACGGTAACCGACTCAATCTTACCGGTGGTCTTGATGTTCGTTATTATGTAGGTTTCCACAAAAACGTAATCAATGACCTCTATGATGGTGAATACTTTATTGACTACTCTTCTCGTAGAAGTGTTAAGCCTGAATTGAACAGCGCAGCTGCCGATCCTGCATGGGCATACGAAAAACTTGGTGTAGGTGACGTTGTTTATCGTAACTACAACGGTTACACTGCTCAAGAAGGTATCTATGCTCAGGGCGAATATACAATGCTTGACAATCGTCTCAACCTCGTTGTTTCAGGTGCTGTAAACAACAATACTTACTGGCGTCGAGACTTCTTCTATTACGACAAAGAACACGAACGTTCGGCAACTACAAACTTCGTCGGTGGTACAATCAAGGGTGGTGCAAACTACAACTTTGACAAACACAACAACGTTTTTGTTAACCTCGGTTATATTAGCCGTGCTCCCTTCTTCTCTGGTGGTGTATTCTTGAACTCTACTACTTCAAACATTATCAATGAAAATGCTGTAAACGAAAAAGTTTATTCGTTTGAAGTTGGTTATGGTTTCACATCTAAACCTTTTGCTCTCACATTTAACGGATATTATACCCGTTGGATGGACAAAACCACAACTCGTGGTGGTACAATTGATAAAGGTGTACACGAAGGCGACCGTTATTATATGAACATGGAAGGCGTTGACGCTCTTCACATGGGTCTCGAACTCAACCTTAACTGGGTTCCTGCCCGTTGGGTGAGCATCGATGGTATGGTTTCAGTAGGTGACTGGAAATGGGATTCAAATGCCAGCGGTTACTTCTACAACCAACTTGGTCAACCTCTTGCAAATACAGATGGTGACATAGCATCAGGCATTATGGCTCCTGATCACCTCCATGCAACTATCAACCAAAAAGGTATTAAAGTAGGTGGTTCTGCACAGACAACCGCTTCAATTTCAGCGAACTTCATTCCTTTCAAAGGCTTCCGCATCGGTGCTGACTGGGTTGTTAACTCTAACAACTATTCAGACTATCAGATTAGCGCGAGTCAATTAGGTGGTGGTGATGTTAATGTTGCTAAACCTTGGAGAATTCCCTGGGGACAGCAGGTTGACCTTAACGCAAGCTATCGCTTCAAAATCGGTGGTGTAAACGCTACTCTCTATGGTAACGTATATAATTTGTTCAATAACTACTATGTTGTTGATGCTTATACTTCAACAAGCACTCCCGGTACATGGCAGAACGCTTACCGCGTATTCTATTCATTCGGCCGTACCTACAGCCTCAGACTCAAAATTAACTTCTAATCGCTCTCAAAGACTATGAATAATAAAATAAATCATTTTGTCATTCTCTTGGCATGTTCAGCTGCCTTGACTGCCTGTAATGAGAACTCTTGGAACGATAAGTTGGAAGGTTTTGAAAGTGATGTAAAAACTGAAATTACCACAACTCGTTCTTATACTCTTACAGACGACGACTATACAACAATCTCAAAGGAGTTGCTTAAAAGTGCTGAAACAAAAGAAGATACAATTGCTGCAAGAGCGATAGCATCTAACAAATATTTTGACAAGAACAGTGTATATCCCGCACCCGTAGCGGTTCCTGTTCTCTTCAGCTCGGTGTCTAATCCTTATAATATGGCATCAAACGGTTCAACCCTTGATGTAACTTATCAGGAAGCATCTTCAGTTCCCGAAGAGATTGCTCAGCTCGGTGATGCTCTTAAATACACTCTCACCAGCGCTGACTATCAGACTGTATGGGAAAGTGATGATAACTTCATTTCAGGATTTGCTCCTTCAAAACCTGCTACATCATCACTCCCTTCAATCCTTAAAACAGCTCTTCCCGATGCCGAGTCAGGAGACTATGCAGTCGTTACCTACAACGAAGCTGCAACTAACCCTGTTTTCGGTACACCTGCCGAAGCTGAACCTTTTGAACTTTCATCAGTAATTGGTTCTGCTAAAGTTGGTGATGAAATCAAAGTTGCCGGTATTGTAACAGGGCTCTGTACTCGTGGTTATATTGTTACTGACGCTTCAGGTTCTATGCTTGTTTATGTTGAATCAGGTTTTGATATGAACGCATATTCAATTGGTCTTCAGGTTAATGTTTCAGGAGCAGTAGGTGCATATAATGGTGGTCTCCAGCTTACTATTGCTAATGAATCAAAAGCTGAAGTTGAGGAATATACCTATCCTGCAGCAATCACTCTTACAAAAGATAACACTGCGGAACTTGGTAATGAATATGACGGTGGTAAAACTTCTGGTGCTACAGCAAAATATGTAACTCTCAAAGGTGTAAATAAAAAATCAGGTAACTACAATAACATTTACATTGATGGTCTGGAAGGTTATGATATTAGCTTTTACCAGGCACCTTCTTCTGTTACAAGCCAGCTTGAAGATAATGCAGAAGTTACAGTTACCGGTTATCTTTCAAGCCGCTCCGGTTCAAAAGCTCCTTATCACCTCAATGTTCTCGTAACTGAGTTTAACGGTGCTAAAGTTCCTGCTGCAGCTGCCGCCGCTTCTGTTCTTTCTCGCGCTGCTGTTGCAGAAGTTCCGACTGAAGTGAAGAATGCTGTTTACACATTGAATGGTTCAAAATGGGAGGTTGCAGAAGGCGTTGTTATTCTTAACCCCGCTGATTATGTAGCAATGGGTATGACTAACAACAAACTCAACGATGCTGACATTTACATTCCTATGTATCTCAAGAGCCAGTTCCCATACGCTCTTGACGGAGAGATGAAGTATGTAATGTACAACGGTAATAAAGTTGATCTCTTTGTTCTTGCAGGTGGTGTCTGGACCCTTAATAATAACGGTCTTGAAACAGTTACAGGTCGTTATACTAAGAAAGATGGCAATTGGTCATTTACAAAATATATCGGTAAAGCAGTCTACACTGCATTCAATGAAGAAGAAATCATCCTTAACCGTAGCTATATTTTTGTAAGTGGAAACGTTTGTGCAAACGCAGTTGATAGAAATAACTCTTATGGTTATCTCCTTACAACTCAAATCTCAGTTTCTGGAGACCAGGTTGTAATGTCAAACGATGCTAATGCGTTTACTTTTGCAACAACTGCTTCGGTCGATGGTGTTGACTACACAGCTCCCGACGGTTATTTCTTCATTATTGATTCTAACAACCGTTTCGTTTACCGTAGCGGTACTTATGGTTCATTCAATGTTTCAAATAAACCGTCTGATAGTGCAGGTTACTACTGGACTGCGAAACCTGCCGGTGATGGCAAATGGATTATAAATTGCGATCTTGGCGATGGAAATACTCGCAACGTTTACTTCTCAAGCAAGTATAACAACTTTGCGGTTTATGCTACTGCTACCGCTGATGATGTATTCCCTGAACTTTATATTCTGGAATAATATATAAATTCTTTCTATAAAAGACCGCTTGCTTCAAAATGGGGCAAGCGGTTTTTTTTATTTTTGTGTTTTATAATATATAAGTGAATTATATTTTAAAATTAAAAGGAAAATGAGTAATTTTGCACTCTATTTTAAATAAAACGGAATAAAATGCAAGAAAAAGCAACTTTTGGCTCTAAAATAGGATTGATTGCTGCAACAGTTGGCTCGGCAGTCGGTCTCGGTAATATATGGCGATTCCCCGCCGAAACTCAGGCTCATGGCGGAGCCGCATTTTTGGTAGTATATATATTATGTGTACTTCTGCTTGGTATTCCGGTCATGCTCGGCGAGTTTTCGCTTGGCCGTGGCATGAAAAGCGACGCAGTCGGAGTCTATAAAAAGATTGCTCCGGGTAAAGCATGGTGGATTGCCGGTGCAATTTCTGTGACTGCATCATATTTGATTTTAAGTTTCTATATGGTTGTGTCGGGTTGGACTCTCGAATATTTTGTTCAGTCTGTAACAGGCAATCTGTTTACCGATACTGCCGTCTCTCAAGGTTTGACCGGTATCGAAGCCCAAGACATGAAGTACACCGCCAAAATGCATGAATATATTGCATCTGATACTGCACCTCTCATTTTCACATATATCATGATTTTAATTAATCTTGCCGTGATTCTGATGGGCGTGAAAAAGGGTATCGAACGATTGTCAAATGTGTTGATGCCGGTTTTGTTTGTAGTGCTGGTTATTTTCTGTGGCTATGCGTTTACAATGCCAAAGTTTAGCGAGGGTATAACCTTCTTCCTCAATCCCGATTTCTCTAAAATCAATATGTCGGTTGTTGTCAATGCTCTTGGTCAGGCATTTTTCTCGCTTAGTTTGGGTATGGGTATCTTGATAACATATTCATCATACTTTCCTAACTCGACAAAGCTTGTGAAAACTTCTTTCACCGTTTCTTTGCTCGATATGCTTGTGGCGATTCTAATTGGTGTGATGATATTCCCGGCAGTAATGTCGTTTGGACTTGAAGATCATAATTTTGCCGGCGCATCACTTGTATTTGTAACTCTCCCCGAAGTTTTTGCTCAGATGCCCGGCACTCAGTTTTGGTCAATATTGTTTTTCTTGCTTCTTTTTGTTGCCGCCTTGACCTCTACAATATCGCTTGCCGAGGTTATGGTCGCATTTCTTTGCGATAGATTTGGCTTGAAACGTCGTTCGTCATGTTTAATTGTTGTTTTACCATTGTTTGTATTGAGTTCGCTTTGTTCGTTGAGCCAAGGCTCGCTAAGCACACTCACGATATTTGGCAAAACTATCTTTGATTTTCTTGATACTTTTGCCACAAACCTTTTATTACCGTTAAGTTCGATAATCATGTGTATTTACCTTGGATGGTTCGCGCCTAAAGACTATTTAAAACGTGAATTGACAAACGATTATTCGTTCCGCTCGGTAATGACTCCGATTGTTGGTTTTATAATAAAATGGTGCGCGCCGTTGCTCATCGGAATCGTTATGGTTTCACAGTTTATTTAATTGTCGATATTTCGTCTAAAATATACGTTCAATGTTTGAAAAATTTTGCTATCTTTGCACTGATACAGAATTTGTCTGACATAGTATATGAACGATATAATAAATTTATTACCCGACTCTGTTGCCAATCAAATTGCAGCCGGTGAGGTTATACCTCGCCCGGCAGCTGCAGTGAAAGAATTGGTTGAAAATGCAGTAGATGCCGGGGCCGATTCAATTTCTCTCATACTTAAAGATGCCGGTCGAACACTTATACAGGTTATCGATAACGGCAAAGGGATGTCGCAGACTGATGCGCGTATGGCATTTGAACGCCATGCTACATCTAAAATTAAGGATGCGGCCGACCTTTTCGACCTTCATACAATGGGCTTTCGCGGGGAAGCTCTTGCATCGATATGTGCGATTGCTCAGATTGAAATGACAACTAAGCGTACCGAGGACGAACTTGGAACATGTATAAGATTGAACGGCTCTCAGGTCGAATCACAAGAGCCTACGGCTGCTGCAAACGGAACAAACCTAATGGTAAAGAATCTGTTTTTCAATCAGCCGGCACGCCGCAAGTTTCTGAAGTCTGATTCAAAAGAGTTAGCTCATGTTATCCATGAATTTGAACGATTGGCTCTCGTTAACCCTAATGTCAGCTTTGAGTTCTATCACAATGATACTCTCATTCATAAACTTTTAAAGGGCTCTCTGAAAGATCGTATAGGTCAACTTTTTGGTAGAACGATCGAAAAACAGTTGATACCTATTAATGTAGAGACTCCAATTGTAAAAATCGACGGTTTTGTCGGACTTCCCGAGCATGCTCGTAAGCGTAACTGGCTTCAATACCTGTTTGTTAACGGTCGAAATATTCGTCATCCCTATTTCCATAAGGCGGTGATGACCTGTTTTGAAAATCTGATAGCAAACGATGCCCAGCCAAATTATTTTTTGAATTTTACTGTCGAACCATCTTCGATTGATGTTAATATTCATCCGACAAAAAACGAGGTAAAGTTTGAAAATGAACAGGCTATATGGCAAATTTTAATGGCGGTTATCCGTGAATCATTAGGTCGTTATAATGTCGTTCCTTCAATTGATTTCAATCAAGAGGATAGTCCTGAAATTCCTGTTTTCGACCCCGGGTCCGCTTCTATTTCTCCTACTTTAGATATTGACACGGCATACAATCCGTTTGAAAAGTCACCGGGTCGCTCTTCGACACGTCAGTCTTCAGCCATTAAAGGTGCTGCCACCGATTGGGAAGGTCTTTACAAAGATTTTGAGTCGGCACCCCGTGTTTCGGCTACCGAGTTGAGAAGCAGTGCGCTCAATGGTGACTTTAACGAAGATTTTCTTTCGATTAATGGTGGTGGAAACGATAATTTTATGATTAATCCGTCTGCACCGGTTGAACAACATTCATTTATAAGCGATTTGATTGATTCTGAAACTGAAAAAGGTAAGGATGATGCTCCGCGACTGATTCAGCTTAAGAATCGATATATCATTTCTCCGTCTAAATCGGGACTGACAATTATAGACCGCCATCGTGCTCATGTTTTGGTATTATACAGTCGCTATCTTGAAATGGTCAAGACCGGGAATGTGTCATCTCAAAAGGTGATTTTTCCAGAAGTTTTGACATTGACTGCTTCTCAAAATATTATTCTTGACAGTATCGTTGATAAAGTTGCTGAAATCGGATTTGAAATATCGTTTTTGGGTGACAACTCATGGGCTGTTAATGGTGTACCGTCGTTGTTAGGAAAACTTAATCCTATCGAAACGCTTACCAAAATGATTGATAATGTTGCCGAAGGAACCGGTGATGTCGATACTGATCTTAATCATCGAATTGCGTTGGCAATAGCCAAGGCATCGGCAGTGACATCGTCAACTGACATGACTGACATTGAAGTTGAGTCGTTATTGAGTGAATTGTTCAGTTTGCCTTCGCCCGGATTAACACCTGACGGACTGACTATTGTCTCGGTAATAGGTTTTGATGATATTTCCCGACTTTTTAATTGATGACGTGATGGAACTGACAAACGCTTTATGCAAGATAATACAATCGCTCGAAACGATGAAAGGTCGCAAACAAACCTCTCTGTTTATGGCAGAGGGAACGAAATGTGTGCTTGAACTGTTACCTGCGTTTGAACTTGAATATTTAATCGCTACCCGCCAATGGCTCGATGACAATAAAAACGTCAGTGTCAATCAAGATAAAGTCATAGAAGCCGGTCGTGGAGAAATAAAGAAAATATCACAACTGACAACTCCGCGCGATGTTGTTGCTGTATTTAAAATTCCGACTGATAGTGTATTACCGGATAATTTGAAATCTGAACTTGTAATCGCTCTCGACCGAGTCCAGGATCCTGGTAATTTCGGTACAATTATCCGTATCTGCGATTGGTTTGGCGTTCACAACATCATTGCCTCATTTGATACGGTTGACTGCTTTAACCCTAAGGTTGTTCAGGCAACGATGGGCGCAATCGGTCGCGTAAAGGTTCACTATGTTGATAATCTGTCTGAAACAATCAGATCATTGTCTGCTTCGATGCCGATATATGGTACGTTCCTCGATGGTGAAAACATTTACAAGGCACAGTTGTCAGGCAATGGAGTCATTGTAATGGGTAACGAGGGTGCCGGGATATCAGATGAAGTTGGTCGTGTAATTACATCTCGACTTTTGATTCCGCCATATCCAGTTGATAGTGAGACCGTGGAGTCGTTAAATGTTTCGATGGCAACCGCCATTACAGTAGCTGAGTTCCGTCGTCGTCAATTCTAAAAAGTTATTATCATGGCAAAGCAACAAAAAACAGTATGGTTTTGCTCTGAGTGTGGAGCTGATTCACCTAAATGGGCGGGACGTTGCCCATCTTGTGGGGCTTGGAATACAATGGTTGAAGAAAAGGTGCAATCAAAATCTAAAGGAATTGTGCCCGTCCGTTCAACCGAAAGCCGTCCGCGTCCTATCTCAAAAATAGAGGCTGTCGATGAAGCCCGCATAATAATGCCAAGCGATGAACTCAATCGAGTTTTGGGTGGTGGTTTGGTTGCCGGATCTATGGTATTGATAGGTGGTGAGCCGGGAATTGGTAAGTCAACACTTGTTCTCCAAAACATTCTTTCAATACGCAGTCGAACAATTCTTTATGTTTCGGGTGAGGAGAGTGCTACTCAGCTTAAAATGAGAGCCGATCGACTTCAGCGTGCAAGCGACAACTGTTTTATTGTTACCGAAACATCGCTTGAAAGTATATTCCGTCACATCGAGGATGTCAAACCCGGTCTATTGATTGTTGACTCTATACAAACAATTGCATCTGACGAACTTGAATCGGCCGCCGGCAGCGTTAGCCAGGTGCGTGAATGTGCCGTTCGCTTATTGAAATATGCAAAGGAATCGGGAGTCCCGGTTATCTTGATTGGTCACATCACAAAAGATGGAACGCTTGCCGGACCAAAAGTGCTTGAACACATTGTCGATGCCGTACTTCAGTTTGAGGGTGACAGCAATTATATGTATCGCATACTTCGTTCAATTAAAAATCGATTTGGAAGTACCTCAGAACTTGGTATTTATGAAATGTGCCGTCGCGGACTCCGTGAAGTGACAAATCCATCAGAAATGTTGTTGTCTGATACCGACGAACAGTTGTCGGGTGTTGCAATTGGTGTGACACTCGAAGGCGCTCGACCATTTTTAATTGAGACCCAGGCACTTGTCAGTACGGCAGCTTACGGTACACCCCAGCGTTCTGTAACAGGATTTGATTCCAAAAGAATGAATATGCTTTTGGCTGTTCTTGAAAAGCGTGCCGGCTTTAAGATTATACAAAAAGACGTATTCTTGAACATTGCCGGTGGATTGAAAGTGAATGATCCGGCATTGGATCTCCCTGTAATCTCAGCAATTCTATCATCAAGCGTCGATGTCAATATTCCGCGCACTGTTTGTATGGCAGGCGAAGTTGGCTTGTCAGGCGAAATTCGTCCCGTTACACGCCTTGAACAACGCATACTCGAAGCAGAGAAACTTGGTATGAAAACCATCATCGTACCTCGCAACAACCTCAAAGGTGTTGATCTCCAAAACCGCTCAATCAAAATTGTAGAAGTCGGTAAAGTCGAAGAAGCCTTCCGCCATCTCTTTGGACGTTCATAAAACCGAATTTTTAGTCCTGTTCCATTGATGCAGGGTCAATTGAAAGGAGGACGATTTTTTCTTTTCCGGTTCTGTCGCGAAGTTCTACGCGTCCGTTTCCAAGATTAACACAGTTGGTTACTTCTTCAAGTGCAACAAGGAATTCGGTTTCTTGTTGTTGGTCGGGACAGATCATTCGAGTTGTGATTAAGTTGCCGAACTGAATAGAGTTGGGACTGTCAGGGTCGATGATAACCCGACCATTCATAATATTACAGCCGGCATTACCGTGAACAGTGAGTTCGTTGATGTCGATTACAAACTTCATGTTTGCAGCTGTAACTTTATGTCCGTCAATAGTGACAACTCTCCATGCTCCATTCATAAAATCAAGATTGTGACGTCTTAAAACGAGTAGAGGAGTTGTTTTACTATTTGATTTAAGATCAAGATAGCTTTCGTTGCCTTTTCTGTCAAGATTGAAACTTGTTGCTTGAGCGATGCTTGTATTGATAAGCATTTCAAATGGTGCGTTCTCACACATTTTCATTGTTGAAATCAGGTTAGCAAATTCAATCTTATTACCTGCTTTAACAGTGAAATCACCATTTATGATATTACATCTGTCTCTTATAACCATCTCCGAGCCCACGAGACTCCT
>JAIDRE010000044.1 GCA_029061925.1 Muribaculaceae bacterium
ATTATAATAAGGGATATAATAATTAATAAACTCTTTTTTAGACCAAAATTTTATATAACATTGATTGAAACTCTTCTCTAAATCTGCTTTAATATCGCACAAAAAAATCCCGTCAGTTTGTAATTGTCCATCGTTTCCTTTTCTATTAGAAAATGGATTAATATGGTGAATCTTTTTCGATAATTGCTTCTCTTGTTGTTTTACAATAAACCATTCTACAGCTATAATAATAAGAATAGCTGAAATTATAAAAATGAATATTGTGAATACTGACATATTAAAACTGTCTAATTAAAATTGGATGATTGAGTCTTAATTTAGTCTGATTAAGAAAAGTTTTTTTAACTAAACATTGTCAACTTCGTTGACTTCTTGTTTTTTATCCAAACAACTCGGAATGGGAGCCTAATCTGACAAGACTGATTTCATCAGTATCAGGGTCAAGCCATATTAGCAGAAAATCTCCCTCAATATGACATTCCATATATCCGTCATAGTCTCCTGTCAACGGATGTGGTCTATTTTCCTCAGGAATAGGCAATTCATTTTGCAGTAATCCAAGAATTTTGAATAGTTTTTCAACTTTCTTTGGATTATTGCGATAACGTTTATAATCTTTCTTATATTGTCCGGTTGGCTTGAGCTTTTTCATAAGCCCATTGATTTTTCCATCGCACTAATCGAAGTTAGGTCAAGAGCCTGTTCATCACGTAGTGTACCACTTTGAGCCTCCTTCATTGCCGAGATAGTGGTTGCATTTGGTGTGTGATATGCCGCATCAAGAAGTAACGTTTCAACGTAGTTGTTAAGGCTTCGGTTCTCATGTTTGGCAAGCTGTTTCAGTCTATCAATAAGGTCAACCGATAATCTAAAACTTTGATTCTTTTTTAATGCTATATCCATAGTTGTAATATTTTATATTGCAAAGTTAATATAAATGTATTACAAATGCAATAATTATTTAAATATAGAATCAATTTTTTCTTTGAATATAAAACAAAAGCGATATATATCGTTGATATACATCGCTTTGTAGTGCGCATGAAGGGACTCGAACCCCCACGTCCTGAGACATTAGATCCTAAGTCTAACGCGGCTACCATTACGCCACATGCGCAGATTGGGAATGATTTAGTGGTGCAAAGGTAGTAATAAATTTATATTTATATTAGATGAGGGGGTATTTTTAACATTATTTTATTGGTTTGACGACGAAAAAAGTGAAATTTTTTTGTGCCATAATCTATTTATTAATTTATTTTGTTAATTTTGTCGGAAATCATTTTATAATTTCATACCTTGGCCATATATGAAGAAAAAACAACTCTCTCTGCTCAAAAATGATCCTTGGCTCCAACCGTTTGCCGATGCCATTAACGGTCGTCATCAGGATGCGGTCAACAAGGAACGAGAACTAACTTCTGAAGCCGGTTCTCTGGTCGATTTTGCCAATGCTTATAAGTATTTCGGATTACACTGCAACCCCGATAAAACATGGACTTTCAGGGAATGGGCACCGAATGCTTCGGAAATATACCTTGTCGGAGATTTTTCTGACTGGCAAGAGATTGAGCGTTTTAAGCTTCATCGTCTTGATAACGGTGTTTGGGAACTGAATGTCAGTCCCGATGCGATTAAAGATGGTCAACATTATAAAATGATGGTGCACTGGGGCGACAATGAGAGGGGTGAACGCATCCCTGCCTACGCTACACGTGTGGTTCAAGACAATAACACTCACGTTTTCTCGGCTCAGGTTTGGAATCCTGAAAAACCTTACGAGTGGAATGACAAGTATTTCACCCCCGATGTCAGTCCGCTGCTGATTTATGAATGTCACATCGGTATGGCTCAGGAAAAAGAGGGGGTCGGAACCTACATCGAATTCCGTGACAAGATTTTGCCCCGCATCGCTGCCGACGGCTATAATGCCATTCAGATTATGGCTATCCAGGAGCACCCCTATTATGGGTCGTTTGGCTATCATGTATCAAACTTTTATGCCGCATCGAGCCGTTTCGGTACACCCGAAGAGTTGAAATCGCTTATCGACCGCGCTCACTCGCTTGGAATTGCCGTGATTATGGATATTGTTCACAGTCACGCAGTTAAGAATGAGGCTGAAGGTCTCGGACGTCTTGACGGAAGCTATGATTTGTATTTCTACGGCGATTCGCGTCGCGAACATCCGGCATGGGATTCGCTCTGCTTTGACTATGGCAAAAACGAGGTGTTACACTTCCTGCTGTCAAACTGTAAATACTGGCTCGATGAGTATCATTTTGACGGTTTCAGATTTGACGGAGTAACCTCGATGCTTTACTACAATCACGGATTGGGTCAGGCTTTCGGCTCATACGACGACTATTATAACGGCGGTCAGGACACCAACGCAATAACCTATCTCACTCTTGCCAACAAACTTATCCACGAGATGAATCCCAACGCAATCACTATTGCCGAGGAAATGAGCGGTATGCCCGGACTTGCTATTCCGTTTAAAGATGGCGGAATCGGCTTTGACTACCGTATGGCAATGGGTATTCCCGACTATTGGATCAAGACTCTCAAAGAGAAAAAAGATGAGGACTGGCATCCGACATCAATATTCTGGGAACTCACAAACCGCCGAAGCGATGAGAAAACAATCTCATACGTTGAAAGTCACGACCAGGCTTTGGTTGGCGATAAAACCGTGATTTTCCGACTGATTGACAAAGAGATGTATTGGCACATGATGGTAGGCGACGATAACATGACCGTCGCCCGAGGAATGGCATTGCACAAGATGATTCGTCTTGTGACCCTTTCGACTATCAACGGTGGCTATCTCAACTTCATGGGTAACGAATTCGGGCACCCCGAATGGATTGATTTCCCGCGCGAAGGCAACGGATGGAGCTATAAATATGCCCGTCGCCAGTGGGATTTGGTCGATCGCGAAGATTTGCAATATAAATTTCTAAACCGCTTTGACAATGCGATGATCGAGTTGGTTTCACACGTTCATAACTTCCAGTCCCTACCGATTGAGAAGCTTTGGGAAAAAGATGACGACCAGGTGTTGGCTTTTAACCGCGGAAACCTTATATTTGTATTCAATTTCAACCCGACCGACTCGTTCACCGAC